>QNCW01000048.1 GCA_003645885.1 Candidatus Latescibacterota bacterium
ATGAAGTGGCCCCTTTTTTCCTTCCTGATAGGCGCTCCCGTGACTTTGTGCATCTTCGTCCTGTCCTATTGGGCCGAGGAAGGCCGGTTGGCGGTGGGACTGCCCCTGGGGCTGAAGGAAGGAGGGCTCTTCCTCAGTCGCATCGGCGCATTGATCATGGCGAACGTGCTCTTCGTCCGCCTCACCGACCTCAGATCTCTGATCGCTTCCCTGCGGGCCTTGGGCCTTCCCTTGGGCGTCGCCTTTCTGCTGACCGCGGCCCTTCGCTTCCTTCCCCTGGCCTTCGAGGAGGCGAGGCGTGTAGTGGAAGTCCAACGTTGTCGGGGGCTCAGGCGGAACCGCATCCTTTGGCCTCCGAACATGCTGCCCCTCATCGTGCCTTTGATCGTGATAAACGCACAGCGTGCCCACGAGATGGCCCTTACCCTCCAGATGCGAGGCATAGGGGACAAGGGCAAAGCCCGGCCTATCCTGAGACCTATGGATTGGATGGCGATGGCCACGGCCGTAGCAGGGGCGATCTTGGCGTTCGGGGGCGTCATCTGATCGGATGAAGGGATGCTCAGGGTTGTACGGTGGGGAAACCAAAGCCACAGGAGGTAAAGATGAAGCGTGCGAAGTCTGCACAGAGGATGATCGGTGTCATTGCGGCCGTGCTCGTCCTTGGAGGAATCGGATGGGCTGAGACCGGGACCATATCCGGGACGGTGAGGGATAAGGACACGGGGGAGCCCCTGCCCGGGGCGAGCGTGATCGTGGAAGGAACCAAGCTCCGAGCCATAGCGGACCGGGAGGGGAGGTACAGCATAGACGTCCCCGTCGGGATATACTCCGTTACCGTCAGGATGGTGGGGTACGCCCCGCTTACCCAAGCCGGCGTGGAGGTGAAGGCAGGCCGGAAGACCACTTTGGACTTCGAGCTGTCCCCGAGGCTCATCAGGTTGAAGGAGATAGTCGTAACGGCCACGAAGCTCGAGGAGAAGGTGGAGGACCTTCCCGTGAGCGCGTCGGTAGTGGGTGAAGAGGACATAAGGGAGATGAGGGCTTCCTTCGCGGACGAGGCGCTCAAGTACGTCCCTGCGGCTTACCTCAAACGCGGCAAGTTCACGGCGACCACCAGCAACGTGACGCTGAGGGGGTTTCCGGGCGAGCAGAAGACCTTAGTGCTGTTGGACGGAGCACCCCTCAACGACGCCTACGGCGGCAGCTTGGAGTGGTCGGCCGTACCCCTGAATATGGTGCAGAAGGTAGAGGTCGTCAAGGGCCCCTTTTCGGGACTGTACGGCGGATATGCTATGGGAGGGGTGATCAACTTCATCACGAGGACCCCCGAGAAGAGACAGGTCTCAGTCGAAACTTCCTACGGCAGCCATAACACCTTCTGTCAGTACATAAGCTACTCGGACAAGGTGGGGAGTTTAGGCTTCACACTTTACGGGGCCAAGAAATGGCGGGAGGGCAGGAGGACGGCCCTGATAGTCAAGGGCGCCAGGAAAGGCCAGGGCGAGGTCAAGGTTACGGGCTATATCGAGACCAAGGATAAATACGGAAGACCTTGTTATATTATAGGCGACGCCGGGAAGAACTACTGGGACCAGATCCAGTACGGCGCCAAATTCTCGGTATCCCCGTCGGAGGGTTCGGAGCTTTCCCTCCTTATCTCCCACAGCTGGCGCAAATACGGATACAGGGGTCCGAGGAGCTACCTCAGGGACGAAAACGGCAACCCCGTGATGGAGGGGAAGGTCGATCTGGGCGGTAAGTACATCAGCATCAAGCCTTATAAATTCCTCAAATCCTGGGGTGTAGATATAAACAACTGGTGCTCGCTCCGGTACAACGCCTCTCTGGGCGAAGGGGCGGAATTTACGGGGAGGCTCGGCATAAACGAAAACAGGGGCTGGTGGGCACAGGCCGGAAGCGGCGCCACCGAACAGGGAGGGCCGGGGAAGCTCGACAGGACGGACCCCAACAGGACGGTGGAAGGCGAGCTTAAGCTGAGTCTCCCACTGCGGAAGGCCACCCTGACAGCGGGGCTGAACTTGAGGTGGGATAGGGCCGTCAGCAGTAGGTGGGAGCTTTTAGACTGGCTGGACGAGGGGGCCAGGAAGACCCGGGACCCCATCTATCGGATAGGGGGCAGGGCTCAGACCGCGGCACTCTATGCCCAGGTCGGATTTAAGCCCACGGAAAAGCTGAGCCTCTTCGCCGGCGGGAGGCTTGACTGGTGGAGGAACTACGACGCCTCACTTTTGGACAAGGGGAACCTCACGAGGTACCCCGACAGGAGCACCTCGCACTTCTCCCCCAAGGTAGGGGTGGTGTACAAGCCCGGGTTCGTGCTCGGCCCGTGGAACCTGAAGGGGATAAGGGCCTCGTGGGGGACCGCCTTCAGGCCGCCCACGGTGTACGAGCTGTACAAGACCTGGTCGTTCTGGGGAAGGGTGTACGAGGCCAACCCCGACCTGAGCCCTGAGACCAGCACGTCTTGGGAGGTGGGGTCCGATCAGACCTTGCTCGGGGCGAAGGTGAGCGTTACGTATTACCGGAGCGTGCTGGAAAACCTCATCTACTATAAGCTGATAGCGGAGAAGCACAAGAAGCGCGAAAACGCCGGCAAGGGCGAGATAAGGGGTATAGAATTAGAGGCTACGAGGTCCCTCACATCCTGGTTGGATGCCTCGTGGAACTTCACCTATCAGCACACCGAGATCACCGAAAACCCGGCCGATCCCGCTTCGGTCGGCAAGCAGTTCCAGCTGGTCCCCGAGAAGATGCATAACTTGACGCTCCTGTTCCACAGGGGGAATTGGAGGGCGTCCTTGGCCTGGCACTACGTCTCCAAGGTGTACAGCACTTCGGATAACTCCGACACCGAACAAGGCGTATACGGCTCCTACGACCCGGTGGACGTCTTAGACGCCAAGATAAACTACGCCCTTACCGAGCACTTAGAGCTTTCCCTTGCGGTGGACAACCTGCTCGACAGGGAGTACTACCAATACTACAAGGCGCCGGGGCGCTCGTTCTTCGTCCAGGGGGAGTATAGGTTCCGATGAGGAAGACGTTCAAGCTCGGTGCGATCGTAACGTACGGCGGGGGGGCCATCAAGACCCTGACCGAGGCGGCAGGGGAGCTCAGGGAGGAGGGCATACAGGTCCAGGTCAGGGCGGCCACCCCGAGCTCGGACCTGGACTGGGAGGAGTTCTTCCGCTGGCTGGCCGAGGAGGCGGACGCCTTCTTCCTGCTCGGGGGAAATCCCGAAGAGTACGGCGGGCTCCTCAAGACCCTGTCGGCCAGACAAAAGGTCGTTGTGACCAAGGAGCCGGGCAGGAGCACCGTGCCCCCCGAGCACGTTGCGAAGCTCGAGAGGTACTATAAGTACGGGGGCAAGGAGAACCTCAAGAATTTCATCCTGTACCTCGGAAAGCTCGCTGGGTTCGACTTCCGTCCCGGGGAACCCGAGGAGGTGCCCTGGCAGGGGATATACCATCCCAAGCTCGGTGTCTTCGAGGAGCCGGGAAGATACAAACGGGAGTACGAGAAAAGGTTAGGGCTTAGGCCCGAAGTGGGCCTGCTCTTCTACAGGTCGTACTGGCTCGACGGGAACCTGGCCCTCGTAGATGCCTTAGTGGGGGAGCTGGAAGGCAGGGGGATAGGAGTGATCCCCGTCTTCGGCCAGGGCACGGAGGATAAAAAGCTCGGCTCCCCCGGGAACCGGGAGGCCCTGAAGCTCTTGGAGGGCGTGGAGGTCGTCGTCAACCTCCAGAGCTTCTCCTTAGTTCCCAGGAACCCGGCGCAGGAGGAAAGCCCCCTTTCCCCCTTGAACGTCCCCGTGCTCCAGGGGCTCAAGGAATACTACAGGACCGAAGAGGAGTGGCGGGAGGACCCCAAGGGCATAAGCCCCCTCTCCCAGGTGATGTGCGTAGCCCAACCCGAGTTCGACGGGACCATAGAGCCGCTGCTGCTTGCAGCCAGGAAGGACGTGCGATTGGAGGGAGCATCCGCCTACGGAAGTTATCAGGTCTACGCCCCCATCCCCGACAGGATAAGGTACCTCGCCGATCGCATAGAAGGCTGGCTCAGGCTGAAGCAGGTCCCCAGGGAGAAGAGGAGGGTAACCTTCGTGCTTCACAACTCCCCCTGTAAGGGCCTGGAGGCCACGGTGGGCAGGGGGGCCGGGCTGGACACCTTGGAGAGCGTAGTCAGGATCATGAGGCAGCTCAGGGAGGCGGGGTACAGGGTGGAGGGGGTCCCGGAGGACGGGAAGGCTCTCATAGATATGATAATGGAGAAAAAGGCCATAAGCGAATTCCGATGGACGACCGTCGACGAGATCGTGCGGAGGGGCGGTGTGTTGGAGTTCGTGGGGAGGGAGAAGTACAAAAGGTGGTTCTCCTCCCTTCCGGAGGAAAGCCGGAGGAAGGTACTGGAGGCATGGGGGGAGCCTCCCGGGGAGGGGATGGTCTACGAAGGCCAGATCCTGGTCACGGGGCTCAGGTTCGGAAACGTGAACGTCGTCGTCCAGCCGAAAAGGGGGTGTTACGGGGCCAGGTGCGACGGCAGGGTCTGCAAGATCTTGCACGACCCGGAGGTCCCCCCGCCCCACCACTGGATAGCAACTTACAAGTGGATCCAGGAAAATTCCGACGTGATCGTCCACGTGGGCACCCATGGTTACTTGGAGTTCCTCCCTGGGAAGGGTGTGGGGCTTTCGGAGGAGGATTTCCCCGAGATATCGATCGGAAACAAGCCCCACTTCTACATCTACACCGTAAAGAACCCGATGGAGGGTGCCATCGCAAAGCGCAGGAGCTACGCCACCCTCGTAGACCACATGATACCGGTCATGACCCCCTCCGGGCTTTACGACGAGTTGGAGGAGCTCGATGAACTCCTGCGCCAGTACGAGGACGCCCGGAGCATGGGGGAGGAGGCCAGGGCGAAGGTCCTGGAGGAGGAGATATCGAAGCTCGCAGAAAGGGCGCACCTGGAAGATGACGATTTCCGCAGGCTCCACGAGAAGCTCGCCCAGATCAGGGAGACGACCATCCCCTACGGACTTCACATCCTGAGCTGTCCGCCTGAGGGCGAAGCCCTCGTAGACCTCATCGTCTCCGTGCTCAGGTTCGACGGGGAGGTCCCCTCGATAAGGAGGAAGGTCCTCGAGGTCCAGGGGATGGACTACGAGAGGGCCTTGGAAGACCCGGCATACGGAAGGGCCTTAGACGAAGCTACCGACATGGCCCGGGAGCTTATAAGGACCGCCTTAGAAGGAGGCGATATAGAGGGTAAAGTGCGGGACCTGCTCGACGTGGCCCGGGAGGAGAGAATCCCGGAACTTCTGGATGTCGTGAAGTTCGCCCTTAAGCTCGTCCCGAGGGTCCGGGCCGTATCCAGGGAGATCCCCCAACTGCTCCGGGGGTTCGAGAAGGAGTTCATAGAACCTGGTCCGAGCGGCAACGTAACCCGGGGGAGGACCGAGGTGCTCCCCACGGGCAGGAACTTCTATACCGTCGACCCCTGGCGGGTGCCCACGAAAGCCGCTTGGGAGGTGGGGAGGAAGCTTACGGAGAGGATGTTGGAGAAGTTCCTCTCCGAGGAGGGGAGGTACCCTGAGGCCGTGGGCATGGTGCTCTGGAGCACGGACGCCTACAGAACCGACGGCGAGGAGGTCGCCCAGATCCTCTACCTTATGGGAGCGAGGCCGAAGTGGGAAGGAGGTAGGGTCAAGGGCGTCGAGATCGTACCGCTTGAGGAGCTCGGGCGCCCCCGGATAGACCCCATAATAAGGTTGAGCGGGATCTTCCGGGATACCCTCCCCCACATATATGAGCTTTTGGATGAGGCCGTGCAGATGGTGATGGACCTGGACGAGCCGCCCGATGCGAACTACCTCAGGAAGCACGCCCAGGAGATGCGGGAGAAGGTGGGCGAGGAATCGGCGAGGTTCAGGATCTTCTGCGCGCGTCCAAGCACCTACGGGGCAGGCGTGAACTTGGCCGTGGAAGCTTCGGCCTGGGAGGACGGAGAAGATCTGAAGGAAGTGTACGTGGACTGGGGAGGGTACGCCTACGGAAAGGGCCTCCACGGAAGGCCGGCACACGAAAGCTTCGCCCTGAACCTCAAAAACGTCGAGGTGACCTACAACAAGCTCGGCACCGACGAGAGCGACGCCTTGGACTGTTGTTGCTATTTTGCCTACCACGGCGGGATGACGGCAGCTGCCAAGGGGCTTTCCGGAAGGGAGGTCAAGACCTATTGGGGCGATACCAGGGACCCCGACAGGCCGAAGGTCAGGGACATGAAGGAGGAGATAGAGAGGATAGTCAGGACCAGGCTTTTAAACCCCAAGTGGCTGGAAGGGATGATGAGGCACGGGTACAAAGGGGCGGGGGACATATCCTCCAGGGTCGTCCACCTCTACGGATGGGACGCCACCGCAGGGATCGTGGAGGACTGGGTGTACGACGAGGTCCACAGGCGCATCGTCGTGGGGATGAAGGATTGGTTCATGGAGCACAACCCCCACGCCTTGGAGGAGATCGCACGCCGCCTGTTGGAGGCCAACAGGAGGGGGATGTGGGATGCGGACGAGGAGACCCTCGATCAGCTTCGCTCGGTGTATCTCGAGCTCGAGGGGACCTTGGAGGACGAAGTGCGGACCGGCGACTTCCAGGGCGGGGATGTGAACGTGGTCGGGTATAGGAGGGTGAAGGATAAATCGGGGCGAGGCGGAGAACCTTTCAGGGCATAAGATAGGGCTGTGGGAGCAAGGACCTCGTCAGGTAGGTCGAAAGGATCGGGGCGGTCCGTAAGCCCCGATTTCTTTGTCGGGCACCTTGACAGGGCCCAGGAAAAAGGTTATACTTGAGGGTTGTAACACGAAAATTGAGAAAGTAACAAAATAAGTGTCCAAGGTCCGAAGTCCAAAGTCTTAGGGGGTCTTGGAAGCGCTCGGTTACCGATGGAAAGGGAGATATCCATGAGCTTCCGTGCTGTCCTTCCCTTCACGGCCATAGTCGGACAGGAGAGGCTGAAGAAAGCCCTGCTCCTCAACGCTGTAAACCCGGGCCTGAGGGGCGTCCTCATCAGGGGGGAAAAGGGGACGGCTAAGTCCACGACCGTTCGAGCCTTGGCCGACCTGCTCCCCGAGATAGAGGTGGTCCCCGACTGTCCCTTCAACTGCCATCCCAGGGACCCGGGTCTTCAATGTGAGTCCTGCAGGAAGAGGTACGAAGGTGGGGAGGAGTTACCGTCGGCCAGGCGCAAGATGCGGGTGGTGGACCTTCCGCTCGGGGCCACTGAGGACAGGGTCGTGGGCACGCTGGACATAGAGCGGGCCCTGAGGGAGGGGATAAGGGCGCTCCAGCCCGGGATCTTAGCGGAGGCGAACCGGGGGATCCTATACATAGACGAGATAAATCTCCTGGACGACCACTTAGTGGACGTGCTTTTGGACGCCGCCGCCATGGGGGTGAACATCATAGAGCGGGAGGGGGTCTCGGTTTCCCACCCCTCTAAGTTCATCTTGGTCGGCACCATGAACCCCCAGGAGGGAGAGCTTCGACCTCAACTCTTGGACCGGATAGGGCTTCAGGTGGACGTCGAGGGGATAAAGGACGTGTCCCAAAGGGTGAGGATAGTCGAGGTGGTGGAGGAGTTCGAGGCGGACCCCATGGCCTTCGTCCGCAAGCACCTCCCCGAACAGAGGAAGCTACAGGAGCGGATCCTCAAGGCCCAGGCCCTGCTGCCGAAGGTCCTGCTCCCTGAGCACCTTTTGGAATTGATCGCTCGGATATGCGTGGAGATGGGGGTGGACGGCCATAGGGCGGATATCCTCATGGCGAGGTGCGCTAAGACCTTAGCGGCCCTGGACCTCAGGACGGAAGTCACCGAGGAGGATGTCAAGGAGGCCGCCTCCTTCGTGCTCCCCCACAGGATCGAGGTCCCTCCGTTCGAGGAGCCGCCGGACGTAGAGGAGAAGGTAGAGGAAATCGTAGAAGGTCATAAGCACGGGAAGGACGAAGGGGCCTCCGGACCGGACCCGAGCGAAGGCGGGGGGGAGTCCGAGAGGACCTTCGATGTGGGGCGTTCGGCCAAGCCCGAAATCCTCCCAGGAAGTGACCGGAAGTTGAGGAAGGGGTCGGGGAGGCGGGCGAAGACCCTTGCGGTCCGGTCGGGGAAGTACGTGGGCTTCAGGGTCCCCAAGGCAAAGACGGCCGATATAGCCGTAGACGCCACCTTGCGGGCATCGGCCCTCAGGGGAGGAAGGAAGAGGGAAGGGCTTGCCATCTCCGTAGAACCCCAGGACCTGAGGGAGAAGGTGAGGAAGCGGACCAAATCGGCGGTGGTCGCCTTCGTGGTGGACGCATCCGGCTCTATGGGGGCGCAGAGGAGGATGGAGGTGGCCAAGGGAGCGGTCATGGAGCTTTTAAGGGAATCCTATCGGAAGCGGGACAAGGTGGCTTTCGTGGCGTTCAGGGGGCAGGACGCCCAGGTCCTGCTTCCCCCGACCTCAGGGGTGAGACGGGCGATGCGGTGTCTGAGGGACCTGCCCACCGGCGGAAGGACCCCGCTTCCTGCGGGGCTCTCCAAGGGCCTGGAAGTACTGGAGAACGAGATGAGGAAGGACGAAGACGTCATCCCGATCATGGTCCTGGTATCGGACGGCAGGGGGAACGTGCCCATCTGGAGGGACGTGAGGGAGGAGGTGAGGGCCATAGCGGCCAAGATCAGGGAGAAGGGGGTCCACCTCGTGGTCGTGGAGGGCGGGGGTGGGTTCTTGAATTTGGGATACGGCAGGGAGATAGCAGAGATAGCTGGAGGGCAGTATTGCGACCTCGGAGAGCTGAACAGAGGACCTTTCGGGGCTGCGAAGGTGGCGCATGCGGTCGGGAACCTCCTGGAGTAGTATAGCGGCCGTCCTCCTCGCATTTTCCCTCGGAGACGCCCGGGAGACCGTCACAATAGTGGACTCCGCCGGGAGAAAGCTTCAGGTGCCGAGGCCAGTGAGGAGGATGGTGGTGCTCAACACCGATGCGGCCGAGGTGATATGTGCCTTGGGTGGGGAGGAGGCCATAGTCGGTGTCTCCGAGTTCGTAGCCGAATCCGAGTTCCTCCGGAAGCTCGGGGACAGATCCTCGGTCGGAAGGTGGAACAGCCCCAGCTACGAAAGGATCGTGGAGCTCGAGCCGGAGGTGGTGATAGCGTACGGGAGGCATCCGGGCGGCGAGCTCGAAGAGAAGCTCGAGCCTGCGGGCATAAAGGTCGCACGCATAGATTGTTATAAGATAGGGACGCTTCTTCAGGACGTGGAGGTCCTGGGGCGCATGCTCGGAAGGGAAGAAGAGGCGGAGGAGCTTATAGGCTTCTACCGTAAATACCTAAAGATGATAAAACAGAGGTTAGAGAGGATAAGGCCGGAGGATAGGATCAGGGTTTACGTGGAAAGCTATACCGAACTTACCAGCGTGGCCGAGGGGTCCGGGGGACACGAGATCTGCTCCGAGGCCGGGGGGATCAACATAGCCGGGGGGGAGCCCGTGCCATATCCGAAGGTGAGCCCGGAATGGGTATTGGAGCAGAACCCCCAGGTGATCGTCAAGGCGGTCAGCTCCTCATCGGTCCCCTTCGGATACGGAGGTGGGGATGTAGAGATGTTGGAAGCTTTGAGGAGGGACATAATGAACCGTCCGGGTTGGGAGGAGATGGACGCTGTGAGGAAGGGAAGGGTCTACCTTATCTCCTCGGAGATATGGGCTGGACCGAGGGCGGTCGTGGGGATAGCGTACATGGCCAAGTGGTTCTATCCCGAAGTCTTCGAGGACCTGGACCCCGAGGCCATCCACAGGGAATACTTAGAGAGGTTCTTGGGCTTGGAATACAAGGGGGCCTTCGTATGGCCGGAGTGGTCGGGGAAGTCTACTCCAAGTTCCTCCTCAGGAAGGTAGCTTTGATATCGGTCCTGCTCCTCGCCCTGATCGTCCTCGCCTCGGTGGCGGTCTCGGTCGGAGCGGCGTCCGTGGGGATGAAGGGGGCCATATCGGCCCTGTTCGGAGGTGGCGACAGGTTTACGAAGGTCATAGTCCTCCGGATGAGGCTTCCGAGGGTACTGATGGCCATCCTCGCTGGGGCGGGGCTTGCCGCCTCGGGAACTGTGATGCAGGGCGTCCTGCGCAACCCCCTGGCCAGTCCTTTTACATTGGGTGTGGCCTCGGCAGCGGGGTTCGGGGCTGCCCTCGCCATGGTCCTCGGGGCGAGCTTTGCGAGCTGGGGGAAGTACGTGGTGGCGACCAACGCCTTTATGTTCGCAACCTTGGCGTCCTTCCTGGTGTACGGGCTGGCGAAGCTCAGGGGAGCCACCTCCGAGGGAATGATATTGGCGGGGATAGCTATAATGTACATGTTTTCCGCTTTAACCTCCGTGCTGGAATATATGGGGAAGAAGGAAGATGTACACGCCATCGTATTCTGGCTCATGGGAAACCTGAGCGGTGCGGACTTCGGAAAGGTCCTGGTAGTCCTCATCGTCATCTCCATCTCCTTACCCCTTTTGATCATGCGCTCGTGGGACCTTAACGCCTTGACCTTGGGGGACGAGGCCGCCGAGAGCCTCGGGGTGAACGTGGAACGTGCGAGGATGGTCGGGATGGTCCTCTCCTCCCTCGCCACATCGGGCGTGATATGTTTCACCGGGACGATCGGGTTCGTCGGGCTCGTCTCCCCGCACATAACCCGGATGGCGATAGGAGGGGACAACAGGTTCCTGATCCCGGCAAGTTGTCTTTCCGGGGCGCTCCTGCTTTTGGGTGCGGACACCATCGCAAGGACCGTGCTCGCCCCGACCGAGGTCCCGGTGGGTATAATGACTTCCCTGGTGGGAATACCGTTCTTCCTGTACCTCCTGTTCCGGAAGAGGAGGGAGTACTGGAGATGAAGGTGGCCGTGAGGGGGATAAGCTTCGAGTACGATGGCATTCCAGCCCTCAGGAATGTGAGCTTAGAGGTGGGGGAGGGGGAGGTCGTGGGCGTAGTCGGGCCCAACGGCTCGGGAAAGAGCACCCTCCTTAGGTGTATAGATGGGATACTCAGGCCGAGGGTGGGCGTCGTGCTGGTGGACGGGGAGGAGACGTCCAAGATGCGGCGGATGGACCTCGCAAGGACGATGGGATACGTGCCGCAGGAAAGCTCGGGCACCTTCCCGATCAGGGTCTTCGAGATGGTCCTCATGGGGAGGAGGCCGTACGTAAACTGGAAGGCGACGAGGAAGGACGTAGATGCCGTACGTCGGGTGCTCGAACTGATGGGGATGGAGCACATGGCTTGGAGGTACTTCCAGGAGCTTTCGGGAGGGGAGAGGCAGAAGGTCATAATAGCCAGGGCGCTGGCACAGGAACCGAAGGTTCTGCTCTTGGACGAACCCACGAGCAATCTGGACCTCAGAGCTCAGATAGAGGTGCTTGAGCTCATAAAGGAGCTGGTGAGGAAAAACGAACTTTCTGCGATGATGGCTATGCACGACCTAAACTTGGCAGCGAGGTATTCCGACAAGCTGGTTATGCTCCGGGAAGGCCAAATCTTCGCAGCAGGAAGGCCGGCTTCCGTCCTCACACGGGAGAACGTAAGGGAAGTCTACGGCGTGGACGTGGAAGCGATCCCCCAGCTCGTTCCCGTAGGTGTTCGATCGGGAGCTTGACAAAAGTTTCCTTTTTGCCTATCCTTGGACCGGAGGTGCTGAGTGCACGAACTCGCTCTGGCTGAGGGTATAGTCGCCACGGCGCTCAAGGAGGCCGAAAGGGCCGGGCTTAAGGTCACCGAGATATGCGTCAGGATGGGGGAACTCCAGCAGATAGACGAGGAGCTCTTCAAATCCGTGCTTCGGGACATAATCAAGGTAGAAGACGAGAGGGTGAGGGAGGCCGAGGTCGTGTTCCTGAAGGAGGAGGCAGTTCTGAGGTGCAGGGTGTGTGGGCACGAGTGGACCTTCGGGGAATCCATGGGGAACCTGAGCGAGGAGGATGTGGAGCTGATCCATTTCGTCCCCGAGATGGCCCACATCTACATCGGATGCCCAGAATGCGGCAGCCCAGACTTCGAGATAACCAAGGGCAGGGGCATATGGATAGAATACATAAAGGGCGAGCGATGGACCCCAGGCTCGCCGTAATAGACAGAAGGCTCGAAGATATCGCAAGGATAATAGCCGTCTCCGGAGGGAAGGGAGGGGTCGGCAAGAGCGTCACAGCTTCTGTCATGGCCCTTTTGCTCTCCAAATTGGGCTATAGAACCGGGCTTCTGGACTTGGACTTCTGCGGTCCCTCCGTCCACACAATATTGGGAGCGAAGCCCACCTTGCCCGAGGAGGATAGGGGGGTGGTCCCCCCAGAGGTCCATGGGATAAGGTTCATGTCCATCGTGCATTATGCGGGAGAGAACCCCTCGCCCATAAGGGGTGTGGACATCTCCAACGCTACGATAGAGCTCCTTGCCATCACCCGTTGGGGGTCCTTGGACTTTCTTGTCGTAGATATGCCGCCCGGCATCGGGGATGCCACCTTGGACGCCATAAGGCTGATGAAGAAGGCTGAGTTCCTCCTGGTGACCACGGGTTCTAAGGTCTCCCTGGCGGTCGTAAGGAGGTTGCTCAGCATGCTCGTCGAGCTGAAGGTCCGGATAATAGGGGCCTTAGAGAACATGAGGAC
>QNCW01000049.1 GCA_003645885.1 Candidatus Latescibacterota bacterium
CCAAGACTTGATTGTTTGCGAAGTCTCATCTTCCAAAACTTCAATGTCTATCACCATCCCATTATCTGCTTCTACTACTATCCCAACTACAACATCCTTCCCCTTCACCTTGATGTGAGTCGTATCAGCTCCTACAACCTTTGCTTCCTTGCTCTGCTTTATGCGCTCCCTCGCCTTAAGCCCTGCTTCTTGGACATCTCTGAATACTGTGCTCTTGCTCAGCCTTACCCCCAAGGCACTTAGAACATCCTCAACTGCGCCTACCTCACCAAATTTGGAACAATCACGGTAAATTTCGCAGCTTGACATTCAGAGGGTAATGTCTTATATTTTTGGTTTCGATAAGTATCGAAATCCGATAAGGGAGGGAAAATGTCATCGCTCAGGGCAGATCAGGTTCTCCTACAGCGCATCAACCGCATAACGGTGCTCAGATACATCAAGAGGGAAGAGCCCATATCCAGGATAGACCTGTCCAAGAGGACAGGTCTGAGCCCCAGCACGATAACCAACATAACCCATTACTTCCTCAGGAAGAACCTGATCTCGGAGAGGAAGTCCCCCGCCACAGGGGCCAAGGGGAGGAGGCCGGTCTGGCTCAGCCTCAACCCGGACGGGGGGAGGCTGATCGGGGTGGAGATAAGGAAAGAGGTCCTCCGTGGCGCTGTGACCGACCTTTCGGGGAAGGTCCTAAGCTACAAGGAGAGGAACGTCCAGGACCCCGGCGACCCCCAGAAGCTCACGGCCGAGGCGAGGGACCTGGTAGGAAGTCTCAGGGCGAAGCTCAAGAGGAGGCCGAGGCTCTTGGGCATAGGAGTGTCGTTCCCTGGGGTCCTGGACCCGGAGACCGGAGATTGTCTCCTCTGGGCGGATGCCGGATGGGGGAGGTTCCCCCTGAAGGAGGGGCTGGAAGAGGGGGCGGAGGTTCCGGTGCTCGTGGATAAGGACTCCAGGGCCGAGGCCTTAGGGGAGTTCTGGTTCGGAGCAGGCCAAGATGTGAACGACCTCGTGTTCCTGAAGTTGGACAGCGAGGTGAGCGCTGGGGTGGTGTCGGACGGAAGGCTATACCGCGGCAGTAAGGGGCTTGCCGGGGAGATAGGGCACATTACCGTAGACCCGAAAGGGAAGAGGTGCAGGTGCGGGAAGTTGGGCTGCCTGGAGACGAAGGTGAGCGTGCCCGCCGTCTTGGAGAGGGCCAGGGAAGTTCTGAAGGAGCATCCAGGTTCCTCGCTTGCGGGGCAGGAGCTTAGCTTGAGGTCCCTCTACCGGGCAGCCGGGGAGGGCGACGAGGCTGCTGGGAAGGTTCTGGAAGAGCTCGCCTACTTCGTGAGGATGGCCCTGGAGACCGTGGCCTACACCTACGACTCCGAGCTCGTGGTCTTAGCGGGGGAGATGGTGGAGGCCGAAGGGGCGGAGGTCCTCTTGGAAAAGGTTAAGCTCGGAGGTTTCCCCCTGGAGGTCAGGATCGAGACCTCGAAGTTGGACGAACACAGGGGAGTCGTAGGGGCGGCCTCTATGGTGTTACATAGGTTGGTGGTAGAGGAAGATTAGAACTTCGAGGGGCCCCGTCCGAACTCCGGATGGGGCTCATTTTTTACGCCTCACCCTCCCGAACCCTCTCCTCGACGGCCAGAACTGGACCCTTCCATCGTCCACTCGCACGAGCCTGACCTGCGAAGGAGGGCCTCCGAGCCCCTTCCAGGGCAGGGCTATCTCAGCGGTCCATATGGAATCCCTCTCTGGGAAGTTCAAGGTCCCGGATACTTCGGTGGCGCTTACGAGCCCGGGAAGGTCCCATCCGAAGAGCTTCCTCCTCCCCCTCACCTTGAAGTCCGCCACCACGTTCATGGGGCTTATGTACACACCTACCCCCTCCAGGACGACCCCGACGCAGTCCTCCACGAGGACTTCGGGTACCTCCTTGAGGCTCGTGGCCCACACGTCCGTATCCTCCACAGCGAAGGCTAAATACCAGTAAGTTCCGTCCCAGAGCGACATAGCATAGGCCTTAAGCCCCGGACCTACGAGGGCTACTTTGGGCGCCTCCCTCCACGCAGGTTCAGCGAGCCTTCCGTCCACCTCCACCGAGGCATGAGGACATATCAGGGAATCCCCGCAGCATGTCAGCGTCAGCACGGTCCAGAGGAGGATCACGGCCTCAACCTCCACGAAAGGACAAGGACCATCGCAGAAACCCCAAGGGCGAGGGCGTCCCTGAGCCCGAACCTGTAGGTCAGGTACGGACGCCTATCCGGACTTCCGAACCCCCTCGCCTCCAAGGCTACCGAGAGCTGGTCGGTCTTCCGCAGGGCGTAGAGGAGGATCGGAGCTACAAGGGGCACGGCCTTCCTGAGCCTCGCAAGGGGGCCTCCCGAGAAGGGGTCGTGTCCCCTGGCCCTCTGCGCCTGAACTATCTCCGAACCCGTGGCAGCGAAGGTGGGAAGTAGCCTCACCGCTAAGGAGAGCACGAAGCCCGCCTTGAAGGGAACCCCCACGGCCTCAAGTCCTGCGGTAAGCTCCTCTATCCTGGTGGTGGAAAGGAAGGCCACGCCGAAGAGCAGGAGGCTCGTTATCCTGAGGCCCATGGCCAGACCGTAACTTAGGGACTCCGAGGAGACGCTCAGGGGCCCCAGCATCAATAGGGGCTCCCCTACCCTCCGGAACAGGGCCCAAAGTAGGACGCTGGCTATAAAAAGGGGTATCAGGAACTTTCTCATCCTCAGATAGTTCCCCAGACACCTTCCCAAGGCCCCCACGGCCAAAGCGAGCCCCAAGGAGGAGGAGAGGTAGAGCGGGTCAGAAGAGAGCAGGGGATGGCAGAACGCCAGTACAAGCCCCACGAGCTTGGCTGAAGGATGCATCCTGTGTAGGAAGGAAACCTTATCCTGGTAGAGGAACATAACTTAGTTCCTCAACGCTTCGAGGGCCTCGTCCAGGGACAGGAAGGGCATCCCGAGCCTGGCCCCGACCTGTGTCACGAAGGGGGGCTTGAGGTGGGCCAGGCTCAGGAGGTCCTCCCGGCTGAAGATCTCCCTCGTGGGCCCGTCCGCCACGATCCTCCCGTCCAGCAACAAAGCGCACCTCCTTGCGTACTTCGCCGCCACCCACATGGAATGGGTGATGAGCACCACCGTCCTCCCCTTGAGGTTCCACTCCCTCAGAAACTCCATCATCCTCCTCTGCTCCTCGTAGTCAAGGCCCGTGGTGGGCTCGTCCAATATGAGGACCTCGGGGGAGCAGGCGAGCACGGACGCTACCGCCAGGCGCTGGCGCTCCCCCCTCGAAAGGGAGAACGGGTCCCTGTCCTTATACCCAGAAAGCCCGACGGCTTCTAAAGCTTCCTCCACGGAATCCTCCAGTTCCCCTCCCCGGACCCCCATATTCCTCGGCCCGAACGCCACCTCCTCCCAGACCGTGGGGGCGAAGAGCTGCTGGTCGGGGTTCTGGAAGACGTATCCCACCTTCCCGGGACGGACGGGACGCCCCCTGAGGAGCACGCTTCCGGACGAAGGGGAAAGGAGCCCTGCCATGATCTTAGCTAAGGTGCTCTTCCCCGAGCCGTTGGGTCCGAGTACGGCCATAAATTCCCCCTCCCCGACTTCCAACGACACCCCCTTAAGGGCCTGGGCTTGGGAGGATGGGTAGGAATACTCGACGTCCCTGACCTCTAAGACCACATCCCCGGGGGTCGCCCCCTCGTCCACCGTCTCCCTCCACCTCCTCCGGACCTCCTCCAGCCTCCCGCCGAGGACGCGCTCTATCTCGGACGCCATCCCTTCCGGCCCCAAGGGAGGTACGCCGAGGTGGAAGGCGAGGGCCCAGGGCTCGGGAGGTCTCACCCCGCAGGAGGCGAGAAGTTCAGAGTCGGCCTTTCCCATCTTCCCCTTCCAGACCACTTTCCCCTCGGACATGAGGACGAGGGAGTCGGCGTCCTCCACCTCCCCGACCTCGTGCTCTACCAATAGAACTGTGTGCCCCTTGCTCTTAAGCTCCTTCACCACCCTGTGGATCTCCTCCCTACCCAGGGGGTCTATGTCGGTGGTGGGTTCGTCCAGGACGAGGACTGGAGGTCCCATGGCCAACACCGAAGCTATGGCGAGCCTCTGCTTCTCACCTCCAGAGAGGGTCCACGGCTCCCTCCTCTCGAAGCCCTCAAGGCCCACCGCCCTTAGGCTCTCCCTTATCCTCCTCTCCACCTCCCCCCTGGACAGGCCCAGGTTCTCCGGACCGAAGGCCACCTCAAGTTCCACAGATGTCGAGAAGAGCTGGGCCTCGAAGTCCTGAAAGACCAAGCCCGCCCAACGTGAGACCTGGAAGGGCCTTAGACCTTCTATCTTCCTCCCTAAGACCCTGACCTCCCCCTCCATCTCCCCCCTCTGGAGCGTGGGGACTATGCCCATTATGGCCTTACATAGGGTAGACTTTCCCGCCCCCGACCTCCCCCCTAAGACAGCGAACTCCCCCACCTCCTGCGCATATTCCAGGCACCTCAGGGCCGGGACTCCTGAGCCCCTGTACGTGAAGCTTACCCCTTTGAGGTGTACGGCCTTCACAGCAGGACCGCTCCGGCGAAGGTGAGGGCTACGAACGGCACGAGCCCTAAGCCTATGCCGAGCCCACCTGTGACCCCTTTGCCGAAGGCGAAGGGAACGGCCTTGTACACCCCCAAGGATATAGCGTTGCCCAGGACAAGACCTCCCACCGTCCCGAGGACGAGGAGCACGAGGCCCAGGACCCACGTCCTCGGCCTTCCGACCCCTTCCACGATCTGAGTGTAGAGCAGCCCCCACCTCTCCGCCCTCCTCCAGAGCAGCCTTAAGAGCACGGGCCCCAGGACCATGGAGACCAAGAAGTTGTTAACCCATATGATGTTCCCCAAAGCTCCGAAGGGGACGAACCCGAGCAGGTCCACGCCCCACCCTATGGTCACCCCGCAGGCCACGCTCGAGGTCCAGCAGACGAGGGCGAGCACCGCCAGGTCCCTGCCAGAGCGGAGGGATGTGCTCCCACCCAGGGCCCTCCAAAGCTTGTAAGGCAGGAGCCCGTAGAGGAAGTTGCCCACGAACCCGAACAGGCTCCCCGGTCCCAAGGTCCCGAAGAGGTCCCCTACGATGTTGCCGAAGGCAGCCCCCCAAGCTGCTGCAGGGCCGAAGAGGAGGGAGCAGACCACGGGAAGCACGCTGGCCGGCCTTATCTCCGTGAAACCGGGGATTATCGGGATCGGTTTGAACGGGATGAGGACAGCAGCGTAGACGGCCGCGGTGAGGGCCGTGAGGGCGCACATCTTCGTGCTCCTCCACATGCCGACGATCTCCTTCATGTCCCCTCCTTCGGTTGGCTAAGAAAAATATAACAATTTCATCGCATAAGCAAGGGCAACATTCGATGCTTGACATAACTTGACATTGTTAAACGTACGGCCGGTTACCCCTGTAACGTAGATTTAACGTTCCCGTCATAGGGACGAAACGTCCCCTCTGTAATTTATACCTGTCCCGTTGACCCGAAAGGAGGGGATATGGACGAGGAAAAGGAATTTGTGCTGAAGACCGCCCACGAGAACAAAGTGAAGTTCGTCCGCCTTTGGTTCACCGACATCCTCGGATTCCTCAAGAGCTTCGCCATAACCGTGGAGGAGCTGGAGGGAGCCTTGGAGGAGGGGATGGGGTTCGACGGATCCTCGATAGAGGGCTTCGCAAGGATAGACGAGAGCGACATGATAGCCATGCCCGACCCTTCCACCTTCCAGATACTTCCCTGGAGGCCGACTGAGGGCGGAGCCACGGCCAGGATGTTCTGCGACATCCTCGAGCCCGACGGGAGCCCGCACCAGGGGGACCCCCGTTACGCTCTCAAGAGGATGCTGAAGAAGGCGGCGGATATGGGCTTCACTTTCTACGTCGGGCCGGAGCTCGAGTTCTTCCTCTTCAAAAGCAGCGAGTCCCCGGAGCCCTTGGACCAGGGGGGGTACTTCGACCTTACGCCCTTGGACGTCGCAAGCGACATAAGGAGGGACATAGCTTTGACCTTGGAAGCCATGGGGATAGGGGTGGAATACAGCCACCACGAGGTCGCTCCCTCCCAGCACGAGATAGACCTGCGCTACACCGACGCCCTCACCATGGCCGACAGCACCATGACCTACAGGCTCGTGGTGAAGGAGATAGCCCTGAAACATGGAGCCTACGCAACCTTCATGCCCAAGCCCCTCCAGGGCGAGAACGGCAGCGGCATGCATACCCACCAGTCCCTGTTCCAGGGCGACAGGAACGCTTTCTTCGACCCGGACGACGAGTACCACCTCTCCGAGGTCGGGAAGCGGTACATAGCGGGCCTCATGCGCCACGCGCCCGAGATAACCCTCGTGACCAACCAGTGGGTGAACTCCTACAAGAGGCTCGTACCAGGGTACGAGGCTCCGGTCTACATAACCTGGGCCCTGAGGAACCGCTCCGACCTCATAAGGGTCCCTGTGTACAAGCCCGGCAAGGAGGAGGCGATGAGGGTGGAGTACCGTGCCCCCGACCCAGCATGCAACCCGTACCTTGCCTTCGCAGTTATGCTCGCTGCGGGGCTAGAGGGGATAAAGCGGGGCTACGAGCTTCCTCCTCCGGTGGAGAGGAACGTCTACGAGATGACGGACGAGGAGAGGGAGGAGCTGGGCATAAGGACCCTGCCCGGAAGCCTATGGGAGGCCATCCAGCTTGCCGAGGGAAGCGAGCTCGTAAGGGAGACCCTCGGAGGCCACATATTCTACAAGCTTATAGAAAATAAAAAGATAGAATGGGAAAGGTACAGGACCAGGGTTACGGCCTACGAGCTCGAGGAGTACCTTCCGGTCCTGTGACCTACCTGGACACCCCGACCTTCAAGAGCCGGCCCGAGCACTAAGGCCGTATCCTTCCCAGCCTCAGGATGCGGGGCCTTCCGGAGGAGAGGTCCAGGATCGTGGAAGGAGGGCCGGAACACCTCCCCCCGTCCAATATCAGGTCCACGCCCTCCAAGTTACGGGCAACCTCCTCCGCTGTCTCGGCGGGTTTGCCTCCGGAAAGGTTGGCGCTCGTAGAGATGATGGCCCTGCCGAAGGTCGCTATAAGTTTCCTCAGGCCTTCGTGCCCTGGGACCCTGACGGCCACCGTACCCTCGCACCAGGAGGGAGCCTTGGGTCCTGCCTTCAACACCAAGGTGAGGGGGCCCGGCCAGAACCTTTCGCTCAGAACTTGGAATGCCTCGGGAACCTCGTCCACCAGTCCTTCCAGCATCCCCACTTCCGAGACCACGAGGATGAACCCCTTACCCTCGGCCCTCCCCTTGATGCGGCGTACCTTCTCCACCGCTTCTGGGTCCCAGGGATCGGCCCCGAGCCCGTACACCGTCTCGGTGGGATGGGCGACCACTCCTCCCGAACCGAGGACCTCGAGGGCCTCCTCGATACCTCGCTCGAACGGCACTATCCTCGCCATCCCCCTCTCATCCTCTCCAACGCCTTCCTTACTCCCTCATCGCTCAGGGCCAATATCTCTGCGGCCAGGATCGCCGCGTTCTTGGCGTTGTTTATCCCCACGGTGGCTACGGGGACCCCCGTGGGCATCTGGACCATGGAGAGGAGGGCGTCGATACCTCCCAAGGGCCCCGAGGCTATCGGCACGCCTACGACGGGGAGCGTGGTGTGTGCGGCCAGGACCCCCGGAAGGGCGGCGGAAAGGCCGGCCCCCGCTATGATAACCTTGAACCCCCGTTCCTCCGCCTCCTGAGCTATCCCGACCGCCCTTTCGGGGGTGCGGTGTGCGGACGCGACGAAGGTCTCGCAGGATATGCCTAAGGCCTCCAACTGCTCCACGGCCTTTTTCATGACCTCCCTGTCGGATTCGCTCCCCATGACCACAGCTACCTTGGGCTTCATATATATCCCCAATTTACGAGCTTTCCCTCCATACCAGTCCCGCAATCGCCGACGACGCCCTGTGGATGGTTCTCCCCAGGCGCCTCCACCTGACCTGGGGCCTCAGGAGGACCTCGGTGTCCCGGAGCGCCCTGGCCGACAGGATGAGGTAATAGATTCCGGAGGAGGCCGTAAGTACGGCCACGATGTACACTCCCGGGGTGTGGAGGAAGCCCAGGAACGGGAAGAAGACCACCAAGAACAGGCCCATCTGTGTGTCAGCCGCCGCCTTCCCGAGCCAGTTGGGCTTCGTGAGGGCGTTCCCGAGCCTCAGGAACGAGCCGAGGTCCATACCCGAGGTCAAAAACACGAGGCCCCAGAGCCCCCTTACGAGCACGAACCTCCCCAAGATCAATGCTGTGAGCCAGGACGGGATCAGATCGAACTTGAAGGAGAGCACGATATATCCCAACCCCACCATCAGCTTGTCCGCCAAGGGGTCAAGGAAGCGGCCTGTGGGGTTGTCGGTCCTGCTCCTCCTGGCCACGGGGCCGTCCAGAAGGTCCGAGAGGACCATATAAACCAAGAGGGCCCTGGAGATGGGACCAGGACCTCCTTCGGATATGAGGAAGGCCAGGAACGGGGGGACGAGGGCTATCCTGCTCAGGGTGAGGAAGTTGGCGAGCCTGTGGGGGCTAAGCATAGCTGGCCTCCCTCAGCATCTCCTCGGCATGTCGTCTCGCGGTCGGAGATATCCTCCCTCCGGAGAGGAGCCTTGCGATCTCCTTCACCCTATCCTCCCCCTTCACCTCGAGGACCTCGGTCACGGTGCGGCCCCCCTTCCTCCTCTTCCTCGCCACGAGATGGAGGTCGGCCATGCGGGCTATCTGCGGCAGGTGCGTCACGGAGAGGACCTGGTGGGAGCGGGAGAACTCCTTCAGCTTCCTTCCGACAGAATCTGCGGTCCTTCCCGAGATCCCTATGTCTATCTCGTCGAAGACAGCCGTGGGGACCTGGTCCACATCGGCGAGGATGGACTTCAGGGCCAACATTATCCTGGAGGTCTCCCCGCCCGACGCCACCTGGGCCAGGGGGCGGAATCCCTCGCCGGGGTTAGCCGCTAAGTAGAACCTGCACGTGTCCATCCCAGAAGGACCCGCACGGAACCTCCTCCCCCCTACCTCGACGGGGCCCTCGGGGTCCTCCTGGGCCTCCAGGCGGACCTGGAAGGAGGCACCCTTCATACCCAGGTCGGAGAGGGCCGCTTCGACCGCCCGGGAGAGCCTTTCTGCTGCCTCCCTCCTGGCCTCGGAGAGCCTCAGGCAGGCCAGGGAGAGCGCCCTACGGGCCTCATGAACCTGCGACTCGGCCTTCCTTATCTCCTCCCCTATGCCCTCCGAAGCCTCGAGCTCCTCCCTCAGGAAGTCCCTGTACTTGAGCACCGCCTCCTCGGAGCCCCCGTACTTCCTGACGAGGCGCTTGAGGAGCAGGAGCCTCTCCTCCACCTCCTCAAGGCGCTCTGGGTCGACCTCTATCCTGGATGCGTAGTCCCTCAGGAAGTCGGCCAGGTCTTCGGCCTCGTAGAGCATGTTCCTGCAGATCTCGACCCGCTCGCCGAGGGATGGGTCCGCCTTGGCCATCTCCTCCAAGGTCCTCAGGCATCGGCTCACCTGGGAGACGACCGAGTCCTCCCCTTCGTATAGGACCTCCACCAGGGAGGAGGCCGACTCCAGAAGCTGCCCAGCGTTCTCCAGGACCTTCCTCTCCTCCTCCAACCTCTCGATCTCCCCGGGCTGTACCTCCGCTTCCTCTATCTCCTTGAGCTGAAAGGCGTAAAGTTCCCTGCGTTCCGATATGGCCCTCTCCTTCGCCCTGAGCTCCTCCAGCCGCTCGAGCAGGGAGGCGAACTTCTCGTAGAGCTTCCCCACCTCGTCCACCAGCGGACCGAGCCCCCCGAACCTGTCGAGGAAACCTATGTGGGTCTCCTCCCTCAGGAGGGCCTGGTGCTCGTGCTGGCCGTGGATGTCCACCAGGACCTCCCCTACGGACCTGAGGAGGTGGAGTGGCACCAGCCTCCCGTTTATGTAACACCTGCTCCTCCCCTCCCTTGAGACCTCCCGGCAGAGGGAGAGTTCCCCCTCCACCTCCACCCCTAAGGCCCTTACCGCCCTTAACGCCGGCTCCCAGCCCGAGATGTCGAACAGCCCTTCCACCCTGCACCTCTCGGCCCCCAGACGGACGACCTCGGAAGATGCCCTCCCTCCAAGGAGGAGGCCGAGGGCCTCCACGAGGATGGACTTCCCCGCCCCGGTCTCGCCCGTGATAACGGTGAGGCCCGGTCCGAGGGAGAGGGAAAGTTCCTCCACGATGGCGAAGTCCCTTATGTAAAGTTCCTTCAACATACATACAAAAAATATACGTTTGGAACCCCGGAGGCAAGAGTTTTTTGTCCCTTGACCGGGATGCGGTTCGAGGTTATATTCTGGTCTCGTTTTCGGAGGGGATATGGGAAGGTTCGGGCAGATAGGGGTCTTCGAGGTGGCCGCCTTCTGGATGGCGGTCGTGGTCTCCATGGTCAACTTCGCACTCCCCCTTTTGGCCATAAGGTTCGGGGCGTCCCCCTTTCAGCTCGGGCTCGTGGGGACGGTGGGCTCCCTGTGCTATACCTTGGCCGCCCCGTTCGCAGGGAGGCTGGCCGACAGGTTCAGGCCTAAGAGGCTCATGCTGATAGGGGCCGCGATATATGCGGGCGTGTACACCGTGGCGGTCTGGACGGGTAGCGTGGGATACCTCCTCCTGCTCGTGGGGCTCGGGGGTGGGGTCATGTCCCTGTTCTGGCCTCCCTTGGCCACGTGGATAGCTGAGGGGAAGGGAAGGGAGGCTTTGGCCAAAGCTTTGGGGGGGTATAACATGGCATGGTGCGCTGGGATGGTGGTGGGGCCTCTCTTAGGAGGCGTGGCCTTCCAGACGGACTTCAAGCTTCCCTTCTGGGGGGCTGCTGCGATCGACCTGGCGATCTTAGCTATCTTGGTAAGGGTTCCCGAGGGAAGGAGGACCTCTGCTCCCGATGTGGGACCTCCATCGGAGCGGTGCGGAGGAAGGTCGCTCCTTTATGCGGTTTGGGTGGCCAACTTCGCAGGGTATTTCACGATGGGGACAGTGAGGTCGCTCTTCCCCAAGCTGGGGACCGAGATAGGTTTCTCCCCGAGGACCTTAGGCATACTTATGGCTGTCATATCCTTAACACAACTCACAACGTTTGCATATTACAGGGCGAGGGGGGGGAAGGGCATAAAGATGAGGAACCTCCTGCTCGCCCAGCTATCGGGTACGGTCGGGATGGCCTCCGTCATGACCTCGGAGAGGTTCGAAGGCTTCGCCTTAGGGTTCCTGCTGTTGGGCCTCCTCTTAGGGACGACGTATTCCTTCGGCATATTCTACAGCCTTTACGGCCAGGTACAGATGGGGGCGTACAGCGGGCTGAACGAGGCCATAGTGGGAAGCGGGCTCCTTTCGGGGCCTTTCCTCGGAGGGTGGGTGGCACAGGGTTGGGGGCTCAGGGCCCCGTACCTCCTCTGCACCTCGGTCATAGCGGGGGCTTTGGTCGCAGAGTGCGCTCTTATGAGGCGGGCCCAAAGGTCTTGACAAGGGGATGTTATTTGGCTATTTTGCTTTCGTCGGTCCTAAAAAGGAGGGGGACATGCGTACCCTCGGAGCCTTCGGGTCCGTGCTTGCGCTTTCCGGTGCGGTCAGCGCGGGGGTCTTCGATAGTCCTCGGACCGTCCCGAGGGGGGCGTACGAGGTGGGCATAGAGCATCTGGTTTGGATGAAGCCGTCCTTCAAGTTCGGCCTCTTCGAACACATGGAGTACGGCCTGGGTGGAAGGACGGACTTCGGGCTCCACATCGGTGTGGAGGCCGAGGAGCCAACCTATATAGGGATAGATCTGGAGCGCAGGATAATCGGAGGGGACAGGGGGCCCATGATCTCGGCCTCCTTAGGGGCCCACTACCGGGACAGCCTCCGGGTGGACATCAGGGCGTCCTTAGGGTTCGGGTTCCCACAGCTCGTGTCCTACTTGGGGTTGGATGTGGACCTGCCCGTATCCGAGGAGCCCGAGGCGTCCTCCGTCCTCTTCATCGGCGTAGGTTTTTCGGCGAACCCCTCGCTCGAATATAGGTTCGAGGCCCTATTCGGGCTGAACGAGGATGGAGATCAGGGGGTGGACATAGGGGCGGTCTGGCGTTTCTGAAGGAGGGATATGAAGGCTGCCGAGCGCACCGTCACGATCCGCAACAAACTCGGCCTCCATGTCCGTCCGGCGTCCTTGTTCGTGGAGAGAGCGTCCAAGTTTAAGTCCGATATCTATATCATAAAGGACGGGGAAAGGGTGAACGGGAAGAGCATAATGGGAGTGCTCTCCCTGGCGGCAGAGCAGGGCAGCGACCTTACGATAAGGGCCGAGGGGGAGGACTGCGAGGAGGCCGTGGAGGCGCTCTCCGAGCTTGTGGAGGAAGGATTTTATGAAGAATGAATTCGTGCTTCAGGGCATAGCGGCCTCCCCTGGCATAGCTGTGGGACAGGCGTTCCTCTACGAGAAGGAGGA
>QNCW01000050.1 GCA_003645885.1 Candidatus Latescibacterota bacterium
AATTTCTTCCGACAGAGGAAGGAGCAGAAGAGCCTCTCGGAGATGCTCAGGGAGATCCCTATATTCTCAGACCTGAGGAAGGGGGAACTTAGGAAGTTGGAGAAGATAGTGCACCTGCGCAGGTTCAAGCCCGGGGAGGAGGTGTTCCGGGAGGGCGAGCCCGGAGTAGGGATGTACATAGTGCGTTCGGGCGGGATAGACATCCTCCAGAGGAGCGAGGACGGCTCGGAGCAATGCTTGGCGCATTTAGGGTCCGGGGACTTCTTCGGAGAGCTCGCCCTTTTGGACGAGGCTCCGAGGTCCGCGACCGCCAGGGCCACGGAACCTACTGAACTCTGGGGCATATTCAGGCCCGACCTCATGGACCTCATACAGAGGGACCCGAGGCTCGGGGTCAAGATAGTCCTCCCGTTGGCCCGCCTCGTGGGGGAGCGCCTCCGCAGGACCGACGAACTTCTGAAGAAGACCTCGGAGGTCGAAGGATGAGGATGCCCTGGGGAAGGATAATCATCTTCGGCACGATCGTCGTCCTCATCGTGGTCGTCTTTACGGTCTTCAAAGGTATCCTCCTTCCCTTGGTCTTCGCCTTCCTGCTTTCCTACATCCTCGGCCCACTCGTGGACCGTATGGAGGGCATGGGCATATCGCGCACGGCAGCAATAGCTCTGCTTTACCTGGCGATGTTCGGCATCTTGGCGGTCGGGATCGCCGTCTTGGTCCCCGTGATCAGGGACCAAGCTCAGAAGATAGCCCAGAACTTTCCGACGTATCAGGCGAGGATCCAGAAGGTGGCTTCGGACTTAGGAGAAAGGATGGACCGTTACGTCCCCGGGCTGTCGGAGAAGCTGGGAGATAGGGTGAGCGGATGGTTCGGAAGGACCATGGAGACGCTGGTGCAGAAGGGTATAGAGTGGGTGCAGGGTTTGATATCCACCTTCACTTCAGTAATCGTGGTGCTCTTCGGCTCCTTCTTCTTCCTAAGGGACGGCCACAGGTTCAAGACCGCCCTCGTACAGTTGGTCCCAAACCGGTACTTCGAGATGACCCTAAATTTGATCTGGAGGATAGATAGGCAGATAGGGGGATACATAAGGGGACAGGTCCTGGAGGCCGCGGCGGTCGGGATCTTAGCTACCGTAGGTTTCGCCATAATAGGCCTTCCGTACTTCATCTTGGTCGGGGCTATAGAAGGGGCGGCGAACATAATACCTTACTTCGGCCCCTTGATAGGTTTCATCACCGCGACCCTTGTGGCCTTCCTGACCGGGGGGTCAGGAACTCTGGTCTTAGGGGCGGCCGTGGTCTGCCTTGCGGTCCAGCAGATAGACAACTTCCTTGTACAGCCCACGGTGATGGCCAGGAGCGTGGCGTTGCATCCCTTGGTGGTCATGTTCGCTGTCCTGGCGGGCGGCTCGGTTATGGGGGTCGTGGGGATGGTGTTGGCCGTCCCGGTGGTGGGTATCTTAAAGGTGATGGTGCAGACGGCCTTGGAGGGTATCCGCACGTATAGAGCCTCTCAGGAGCTTGCGAGGTGAGGCCCGTCCTCGCCATAACGCTCGGAGATGTGGCAGGTATAGGGCCGGAGGTCGTGCTCAAGGCCCTTTCAAGGAGGGAGGTCTACGATATATGCAGGCCCGTGGTCGTGGGCGACCCGAGGGCCTTGGAGAGGGACGTGGACCTGGCGGACGTGGAGGTGAGGGTCGCAGGCTCCGTGGAGGAGGCCGAGTTCAGGCACGGATGCGTGGAAGTGTTGGTCCCGTACGAGATCCGCTCGTGGCCCATCCCGAGGGGGAAGGTACATCCCGAGGCGGGATATGCGGCCGTGGAGTTCGTGAAGGAGGCCGTGAGGCTGGCCCTGTCGGGGAAGGTTGGTGGGGTGGTGACCGCCCCCTTGAACAAGGAAGCCCTGCGTTCTGCAGGGCTTCCCTATCCGGGGCATACCGAGCTTTTAGCTGAACTTACCGGGGCGAAGGTGTACAGGATGATGCTCGTGGGAGGGGGGTTGAAGGTGGTCCACGTTACCACGCATTCGTCCGTGAGGGAAGCCTGCGACATGATAACCGAAGGGAGGGTCTTGGATACGATAAGGCTTTCGGGCGAATGGGCCGCACGGGTGGGCATATCCGGCCCGAGGATAGGGGTGTTGGGGCTAAACCCCCACGCTGGGGAGGACGGACTCTTCGGGAGCGAGGAGGAGGATGCTATAAAGCCCGCTTTGAGGAGGGCAAAGGACGAAGGGTGGGACGTCTACGGTCCCCTCCCTCCGGACACCGCCTTCTGGAGGGCCAGGGAGGGCGAGTTCGACATCTTAGTGGCGATGTTACACGACCAGGGACACATACCTTTGAAACTTTTAGCGTTCCATGAATGCGTCAACATAACCCTCGGCCTTCCCATAGTGCGCACTTCGGTGGGACACGGCACCGCTTTCGACATAGTCGGCCAGGGAAGGGCCAGTCCCGAAAGCCTCCTCGAGGCCATAAAGTGGGCGGCGCTTATGGCCGAAAGTTGACAGTCGAGAAGGGGGGGATATGCGTTGGATCGAGGAGGAAAGCTTCGAAAGGCTTGCTGAGGATCTGGAGGGGAGGGGGTTCAATACCTCGTGGATCAAGGAGAAGGTGAAGTCCTTTAAGGTCGAAACTCCGTCGTGGGGGTACAGGGACTCGGGGACGAGGTTCGCCGTCTTCCACCAGCCGGGGGCCGCAAGGGATGTACACGAATGCTTGGAGGACGCCGCTTTCGTGCACAGGCTCACGGGAGCGTGCCCTTCCGTGGCACTGCACATCCCTTGGGATAGGGTGGAAGACTTCGGGGCGCTCAGGGAGGAGGCCGAGGCGAAGGGGGTCCGCATAGGGGCGATAAACCCGAACCTCTTCCAGGACCCGGACTACAAGTTCGGGAGCCTGGCTAACCCCAAGCCTGAGGTGAGGAAGAAGGCTCTGGAGCATATCTTCGAGTGCATAGATATAATGGAGCAGGTGGGCTCGGAGGTCCTCAGCCTGTGGTTTGCGGACGGCACGGACTATCCCGGCCAGGGGGACTTCAGGAGGAGGAAGGCTTGGATGGAGGAAGGGCTCAGGGAGGTATACGACAGGCTCCCAGGGAAGTCCCGTATGCTCATAGAGTACAAGTTCTTCGAACCTGCGTTCTATCACACCGATATCCCGGACTGGGGGACAGCTTACGCTCTGGCCACAAAGCTTGGCCCAAAGGCTCAGGTCCTGGTGGACACCGGGCACCATCCCCAAGGGACGAACATAGAGTTCTTAGTGGCTTTCTTGATATCGGAGGGGAAGCTCGGAGGTTTCCACTTCAACGACAGGAAGTACGCCGACGACGACCTCACGGCAGGGTCGATATTCCCCTACCAGTTGTTCCTGATCTTCAACGAGATAGTATCTGCGGAACTCGAGGAGGTCGAGCTGGATCTGGCCTATACGATAGATCAAAGCCATATAGCCAAGCCCAAGGTAGAGGCAATGATACAAACTGTGGACGTGCTCCAGCAGATGTATGCGAAGGCACTTCTGGTGGACAGGGTCGCCCTCTCCGAAGCCCAGGCCGAGGGGGACGTCGTAAGGGGTGAGGAGATATTGAGGGAGGCCTTCTCGACGGACGTGAGGCCACTTTTAGCCCAAGCGAGGAGGGAGCTCGGGGCCGAGCCCGACCCCCTGGGGGCGTACAGAAGGAGCGGCTATTTGGAAAGGGTCGCCGAGGAGAGGGCATGATGGAGGAGAGGCTGAAGGCCCTCCTTGAGGATGTAAGGTCGGGGAGGGTCTCGACCGAGGAGGCTTTGGAGAGGCTCAAGGCCCTTCCCTTCGAGGACGTAGGTTTTGCGAGGATAGACCACCACAGGGCCATAAGGAGGGGTTTCCCCGAGGTGGTGCTCTGCAGGGGGAAGACGCCGGAGCAGGTCGTCGAGATAGCCCGGAGGATGGTCGAAAGGGGCAGCTTCCTGGCCACCAAGGCCGATCGAGAGGTGGCAGAGGCCGTGAGGAAGGTCCTGCCTGAGGTGGAGTACCATCCGGAGGCTGAGGTCCTGGTCTGGAGGGGACCGGACTTCAGGAGGAGGCCGGGGATGGCGGCGGTGGTCTCGGGGGGGTCCTCCGACATAAGGGTGGCGGAGGAGGCGGCTGTCACGATAGAGGCCATGGGACACAGGGCTGAGAGGCTCTACGATGTCGGGGTTGCGGGGATACACAGGCTGCTTGCGAACTGGGAACTGCTCAGGAGGGCGGACGTCTTGGTGGTCGTGGCGGGGATGGAAGGGGCCCTCCCGAGCGTCGTGGGAGGGCTCGTGGAAGCTCCGGTGATAGCGGTCCCCACGAGCGTGGGATACGGTGCGAGCTTCGGGGGACTCGCGGCCCTATTGGCCATGTTGAACTCGTGCGTTCCGGGGGTGATGGTGGTCAACATAGACAACGGGTTCGGTGCCGGATATGCGGCCTCGCTCGTTTTGAGGACGAAATGCTCAACGGACTGTCGCTCTTCTTAGCTCTCCTTGCCCTCCCGGCCTCAGAGGAGAGGCTCGTAAGCCACAGCGGAGGGGACATAAGGTACGGTGGGGGAAGGGTGTGGTTGGGAACTTCGGAAGGGCTGGCCCTGTGGAAGGGACCTGAGTTCGAGCCTAAGGGGTTCACAAGCTTCACCCAGGAGGACGGGATAGGGAGGGGAGCTGTAAGCGCACTGGCCGTGCATGGGGACACCGTCTGGGTGGCCACGGTGTACGACACTACCTTGGGTGGCCGGAGCTATCAGGTCGGCGACGGGCTGAGCGTCTCTTTGGATGGGGGGAGAAGTTGGAGGCACATAACCAACGAGGATATATTCTCCCCCTTAGGAGGGCCCGGAACGCCGGTGCAGAATCCAGCTTTCGGGCTTGCCATATCCGACGGGACGGTATGGGCGGCCTTCTGGGCCGGGTCGCTCGTGCGCTCGGACGACGGCGGAAGCACTTGGCTGAGGGTCCTGCCGGACACCTCTTACGAGAAGATAAACTACACGAGCCTCAGGCACAGGACCTTCGATGTATTGGCTTACGGGGATACAGTATGGGTGGGAACTGCCGCCGGTATAAGCCGCTCGGACGATGGGGGGAGGAGTTGGAGATATTATACTGTGAAGGAAGGGCTTGCTGGAAACTGGGTCGTGACGTTGGCGAGGCAGTTCGTAGGCGGGAAGTGGATCATCTGGGCGGGCGTCAAGTCCACAGGTGAGGGGGAAAGGGACGGGCTCTGCAGGACGTCGGACGACGGGACGACCTGGGAAGTTGTGTGGGACAGGGCACCCTGGAACTTGGCCTTCGTGGATTCCGTGGTCTGGGCCGCCACAGACGAAGGACTCTACCGCTCCTCGGACCTGGGGAGGAGGTGGGAGGAGGTGGTCGTGGAGGACCTGGTGGCCAGGGAGAGGTTGGAGAAGTTCATAGGGGTGTGCGTCGTAGGGGACAGCGTGTGGGCATCCTCGGACGAGGGGATAGCCCTTTCCGTGGACGGGGGAGAAAGTTGGAGGGTCTTGAAGGTCCCGGTGTGGACGGCTTCCTTGGACGAGGGTGAGGTTTTGGGGGAGGGGCCCTCAGAGCCGATAAAGACCTACGCATATCGCAATCCCTTTTCGATCTCGAGGCACGGAAGGACCAGGATACAGTATAGCCTCAGCAGGGATGCCAGGGTCTCTATCTACATATACGATCTAGCCGGGAGGCTCGTAAGGAGGCTCTTGGAGGACGAGCCGAGGGGGAGGGGGAACCACGGCGAGAACTGGGACGGGAGGGACGACAGGGGGAGGAAAGTTGCAAGCGGGGTCTACTTTTATAGGATCGAGACCGGGGGTGGGAAGAAGGCCTTCGGGAAGATATTGGTCCTGGATTAGCATTTTGTTGTTCTCAAATCATGCCTGGGCCTGGGATGCGGGAGCCTTCTTAAAGCTCGAGGGGGACGCAAGGACCGTGGCCTTGGGGTGTGTCGGGGTCGTGTCGGACGGGTTCCACAATCCGGCCGTCCTGGGGCTTGAGGTGAGGTCCCTGGAAGCTTCGTACCGCATGCTCTCCCTGGATCGTGCGGTGTACGAGCTTGGATACTTCCAGGCCCTGGAGCCCGAGGGAGGGATGGGGCTGCTCTGGCACAGGGTCGCCACGTCGGTCCAGGGGAGGGACGTACAGGGGGAGCGTACCGAAGAACTGGGGGTTTCAAATTCCGCCTTCGGGATAGGTGTGGCAAGGAGGGTGTGCAGGAAGTTGTACGGGGGGTTCTCAGGGTGGGTCTTCGGAAGGGACCTTGCTGGACAGAAGGGTGGGGGGTTCGGATTGGACCTCGGAGCCCTCTGGAGGGGGAAGAGGTGGAGGTTCGGGGTCGCGGTGCAGCATCTGGGAGGAAGCGTATCGCTGAGGAACGGGTACTGGGGAAGGGAGAGTTCCTCCAGGGACAGGATCCCAGTAACATTGAGGCTTGGAGGAAGTTACAACTTCAAAGGTGTGGAGGTCTACGGGGAGATGGTGAGGGAAGGAGGGAGGACTGAGGTGGGCTTCGGGGCCGAATTGGAGGCGGGCGAGAACTTCGTGCTCAGGGCGGGGGCGAGGAGTTGGATGGGTTCCGGCTGGAGCTTGACGGGAGGTTTCGGGTTGAGGTTCCCGAAGATGTCGGTGGGATACGCCTTCGCAACTGACCCTATAGGAGCGGAGGCGGGCCATATGCTCTCTACAAGGTTCTTCTTCTGAAACTTAAGGAGGGGGGATGAGGTACGTATCGGTCCTGGCGATCGTGCTGATCTGGGGGAAGGTGTATGGGGTCACGGGGATGGCCTTCCTTTTAAGGGACCCCGACGCCAGGGCGGCGGCTATGGGTAACGCAACCGTGGGCCTCTGGGGGGGAGGTCTCCCAATATCCGGTAACCCCGCCAGGCTCGTCCCCCTCGTGGGCAGGAAGCTCGTCGTGGGCCAGATACTGTGGTTTCAGGGGATAAGGCAGGAATATTTGGGGATGGCGTACGGGAAGGGGAACAAGGCCTGGGGGATGGGGCTGATCTACTGTGGGGTAGGGGGGTTAGAGCACAGGGAGGGACCCTCGGAGGAGCCCCAGGGGACGTTCGGTGTCTACGATGTAGCCCTCGGGGCTTCCCTGGCGGGAGAGCTGGGACCTTTGATCCTGGGGGGTACGGTGAAGGTCCTGTACGAGAAGATATATCTTTACGAGACGAAGGGCCTGGGGGTGGATTTAGGCTTCCTCTGGCCCACGCCGGTACGTGGGCTCGTCCTCGGGGGGGCTGTCTCCAACGTAGGATATGTGAAGGATGTGCCCCTTCCGAGGGAGGTGAGGGTGGGGATGAGCTACCTAAGGGGGAGGTTTTTGGGAGGAGTTGAGTTCCGCTTCCCGAGGGACAGGAAGCCGGCAGCGTTCCTCGGAGGCGAGGTGAGGATGGGGAGGTTCTACTTGAGGGCAGGATATACATCCGGGAGGAACGAGAGGAACATATCCGCAGGGTTGGGGCTTTCCTTGGGCAGGATCGAGGTGGACTACGCATGGGTCCCCTACTACTACGGTCTAGGGGACACCCATAGGTTGTGCGTGAGGTTCCGGACTTGACAGGACGGAGGTATTGGGGTAATTTTAAATTAAAGGAGGTTCCTGTGAGGGAGTACGCGCCGGACGCCATCAGGAACATAGCTCTCGTAGGACACGGAAGTTGTGGGAAGACATCGCTCGCCGAGGCGATGCTCTTCTCTGCGGGCGAGATAAACAGGATGGGGAAGGTCGAGGAGGGGAACACCCGCTCGGATTACACCCAGGACGAGAAGGAAAGGCAGATATCCTTAAACGTCACGGTGCTCCAAGCACATTGGAAGGACGTCAAGGTGAACATCTTGGACACACCTGGATATCCCGACTTCGTAGGGGAGGTGAAGGCTGGACTTAGGGTTGCGGACAACTTCGTGGTCGTGCTGAGCGCTGTCGAGGGGATAGGGGTTGGGACCGAGAGGGCGTGGGAGTTCGTGGAGGAGTACGGACTTCCGGGGTTCTTCTTCGTAACGCAGATGGACAGGGAGTACGCTGACTTCGACAAGGTCCTTCAGGCCGCTAAGGAGCGTTTCGGGCCCGTGGTGCCGCTTCAGTTCCCCCTGGACGGGGGGACCGGGTTCCACAGGATAGTCGACCTTCTGAAGATGAAGGTGTTGACGTACTCCCCTGGGAGCAAGGAGAGGCCGAAGGAGGAACCCATCCCTTCCGAGCTCGAGGGCAGGGCGGAGGAGATGAGGGAGCAGTTGGTGGAGGCGGTGGCGGAGGTCTCCGAAGAGCTTATGGAGAGGTACTTCGAGGGGGAGCTCGGCGAGGAGGAGCTGAAGGAGGGCATAAGGCAGGGGGTGAGGGAAAGGAGCATATTCCCCCTCCTCTGCGGGGATGGGCTCTCGAACATCGGTGTGGACAGGCTCTTAGATGTGGTGTCCGACTACGGAGCGACCCCCGTGGACGGGGAGGTCGTAGGTGCAAGGGACGGGGAGGAGGTCAGGATATCCCCCGAACCGGACGCTCCCCTCTCGCTTTTAGTGTTCAAGACACTTTCCGAGCCCCATGTGGGTGAACTCCTCTTCTTCAGGGTCTACTCCGGCACCCTAAGGTCGGGCCTGGAGGTGCTCAATTCTTCGAAAGGGAGCACGGAGAGGATAGGTCAGATATACATGATGAACGGGAACGAGCGCCACGAGGTGGGCTCCGTCACGACCGGGGACATCGGGGCCTTGGTTAAGCTCAGGGACACTCACACGGGGGATACCCTTTGCGAAAGGGGGGAGCCCGTAGTGCTTCCGGGGATAAGGTTCCCCGAGCCCGTGATACAGATAGCTGTCTCACCCAAGGCCAAGGGCGACGAGGAGAAGATAAACTCAGGTCTGGCGAGGCTGCACGACGAGGATCCGACCTTCTCCTTCAGGGTCGACCCCGAACTTAAGCAGACGATATTGGAAGGTATGGGGGAGATGCACTTGGAGGTCATAATAAGTAAGTTGAAGCGGAAGTTCGGGGTGGATGTGAACGTGGAAGAGCCCAAGATACCTTACAGGGAGACGATAACGATCCCGGCGGAGGGGCACCACAGGCACAAGAAACAGACCGGAGGTAGGGGTCAGTACGGGGAGGTCTACCTCAAGATAGAGCCCTTGGAGAGGGGTGCGGGGTTCGAATTTGTGGACGCTATAACTGGCGGCGTGATACCTTCCAAGTTCATCCCCTCCGTGGAGAAGGGGATAAGGGAGGCCATGGCGGGCGGAGTGTTGGCCGGATACCCGGTCGTGGACCTGAAGGCCACGGTGTACGACGGAAGCTTCCATCCCGTGGACTCCAACGATATATCCTTCAAGATAGCGGGCTCTATGGCCTTTAAGGACGCCTTTATGAAGGCCAAGCCCGTACTTTTAGAGCCCATATACGAGGTTGAGGTCGTAGTCCCTGAGGAGTACATGGGGGACGTGATGGGGGACCTTTCCGGAAGGAGGGGGAAGATATTGGGGATGGAGGCCAGGGGGCCCTTCCAAGTCGTCAGGGCCTTGGTCCCCCTTAAGGAGCTTTACAGGTACTCCACGACCCTGAGGTCCATGACCCAGGGAAGGGGCATGCACACCCAGAAGTTCTCCCACTACGAGCAGGTCCCTCAGGAGATAGCCGAAAAGATAATACAGGAGGCCAAGGAGGCCAAGGAGAAGTGATGGACGGCCTACGTTGAGGGACTAAGGAAGGAGGTGAAACCTATGTCCGGACATTCCAAGTGGGCACAGATAAAGCATAAAAAGAGCAAGATGGACAGGGAGAGGGGGAGGCTCTTCAGCAAGCTTATAAGGGAGATAACTGTAGCTGCGAGGATGGGAGGCGGGGACGTGGAAGGCAACCCGAGGCTCAGGGCTGCCGTGCAGGCCGCCAAGGCTGCGAACATGCCCCAGGAGAACATAGAGAAGGCCATAAAGAGGGGGACCGGTGAGCTTCCCGGAGTTAACTACGAGGAGGCGGTATACGAGGGGTACGGGCCTTCGGGCGTGGCGCTCATGGTGGAGGTGACCACCGACAACAAGAAGCGCACGGTGGCCGAGATAAGGCACCTCTTCGAAAGGCACGGAGGACATTTAGGGGAGAATGGCTCGGTGTCCTGGATGTTCCAGAACAAGGGGCTGATAGTCCTCGAAAGGAACGCCGTGGACGAAGAGACCCTGATGATGGTGGCGCTGGAGGCCGGTGCTGAGGACATAAGGGAGACTGGGGACACCTACGAGGTAATAACCGAGCCCGGGGATCTGGAGGATGTAAAGAAGGCCTTTGAGGAGAACGGAATCCCCTATGTCCAGGCGGAGCTTACGAAGCTTCCCCAGACCACGGTGCACGTCGAAGGGAGCGACGCCGAAAAGCTCCTGAAGCTTCTGGACGCTTTGGAGGAGCACGAGGATGTGAGGAAGGTCTATTCTAACTTCGAGATGGACGACGCCCTCATGGAGGCCCTGGCGGGATGACGATCCTCGGCGTGGACCCAGGAAGCAGGGTCACGGGGTACGGGTTGGTGAAGTGCGAGGACGGCGAGGTCCGGGCGTTGGGGTTCGGCTGTATAAGGGCAAGGGAAAAAGCACCCTTTTCGTACAGGTTGAAGGAGATATATGAGGCCTTCAGGAAGGTTTTAGAGGTGAACGAGCCGGACTGCGCGGCCGTGGAGGATATATTCTATAGGGAAAATGTGCGTTCGGCCTTCCAGATAGGGCATGCGAGGGGGGTCATCCTTTTGGCGCTTGCCCAGGCCGGGCTCCCTGTGAACGAATATACGCCCGCCGAGGTCAAAAGGTCGGTCGTGGGTTCGGGCTCCGCATCCAAGGAACAGGTGAGGTTCATGGTACAGCACATATTGAAGCTTCCCGAACCCCCGGAGCCGTACGATGCCTCCGACGCTTTAGCGGTAGCCCTCTGCCATGTCCACAGGATGAGGACGGGAGGATGATAGCGTACCTCTCCGGGAAGTTAGCTCAGAAGGGCCCCACCCACCTCGTGGTAGATGTAGGAGGGGTGGGGTATTTTGTGCATATACCTCTTTCGAGCTACGACAGGGTAGGGGAGGTGGGAGAGCAGGTCCACATCCTGACGTACCTGCACGTGAAGGAAGATGGGATGGAGCTGTTCGGCTTCGCCACGGAGGAGGAAAGGGAGCTCTTCAGGACTTTAGTGTCGGTCTCGGGGGTGGGGCCCAAGCTCGCCCAGGCCGTGCTTTCGGCCATGTCACCTGAGGAGTTCAGGAGGGCTGTGGCGAAGAACGACCTTGGAAGGCTCACCTCGGTCCCCGGGATAGGGAGGAAGACGGCCCAGAGGCTGGTTCTTGAGCTCAGGGAGAAGTTCGGCGAGGAGGTCCTCCCGGAGGAGATCGCCCCAGAGGTGGTCGAGGTGAAGGGGGCATCGGAGGAGGCGTTCTTAGCCCTGCTTTCCTTGGGTATGAGGGATTCGGAGGCGAGGACGGCTTTGGCGAAGGCCAGGAGAAGGTTGGGGGAGGAGGCTCCCGTAGAGGAGCTGATAAGGGAGGCTTTGAAGGGGTAAATTTGAGGAGCTCGATCGAGCATTTGACCGCTTTAGCGTTGGGGGCAGTTCTGGCCGCCCTTCTGGGGATGTTGACCTTGGACCTCGTCGTGCTTCCCGTGATCACGAAACATGGTAAATCAATAGAGGTTCCGGATGTAACGGACAGGCCCCTCGAGGAGGCAAGGAAGATCCTCTCGGAGAAGGGGTTCAGGGTGAGGATCGAGGAGGAGAGGTACGACCCGTACGTTCCGAAGGGGTGTATAATATCCCAGAGGCCGGAGCCCTTTTCTAAGGCGAAGTTGGGAAGGAGGATATATCTTGTAGTGAGCAAGGGAAGGCCCTTGAGGGAGGTCGTGGACGTGTGTGGGGTTTCGGTGAGGCAGGCGAAGTTGAGGCTGGAGCAGGCAGGCCTCAGGCTCGGGGAGATGAAGGAGGTCCCATCCTCCGTGCCCAAGGGTGTGGTCATAGGCCAGGCGCCTAAGGCGGGGACCGAGGTGCCCGAGGGGACGAGGGTGGACCTTATAGTGAGCTCTGGGCTCGGGCCCAAGAGGATGCCTGACCTGGTGGGCATGCCCTTGGAGGAGGCCGAGGAGGTCCTTGAGAGGGAAGGGCTGCCCTTCCGGGTGGTACAGGTGCCGGACACGACTTACCTTCCGGGGACGGTCCTCAGGCAGGAGCCTGAGGCGGGGGCTAAGGTCGAGGATGAGGTGATGATCTGGGTCAGCGGGCTGCCACCTTAGACATCCCTTTTGGAGAATATATATGCCCGAGAAGGTCGTGGTCAGGAACAGGAGGGCGAGGCACGACTACGATATACTGGAGACCTACGAGGCAGGGATAGCCCTCAAGGGGACGGAGGTGAAGTCGCTGAGGGAGGGGAAGGCGAGCATCCAGGACGCATA
>QNCW01000051.1 GCA_003645885.1 Candidatus Latescibacterota bacterium
ACCCCCGTCCTTACGAGGGACGTCCCCGCCCCCCAACCTCCCCGGGAGAAGGATGCCCCTACGAAGTCCTTGCGCACCAAACCTGCGAACCTTTCGGAGTGCATGAACCCTAAGGTGGTCCCCTCCCCCAAGACGAGGCCCGCTGGGTTCCAGTACACCACCTCGGGCCCCTCCGCCACGGCGACATACGCGCTTCCCATCCCGAGCGGCCTTGCTCCGACCCCGAGTTCTAAAAAGGCCCCAGCGTAATCCGAGGCTGCACGGGGCCCCGAAGTCACAAACATAAGTATCAGGACGAACATCGCCCCTCGCCTGTGGACCCTTCCGAGGACAAGATAGACGTCCCTAGCTTAAAAGTCAAGTTTTCCGACAATCTCCTTGACCGGGGGAAGTTTTTTGTTTATTTTTTAGCCTTACGACGGGGGACGATACGGCCGTCCAGCACATGACTTAAAGGAGGGAAGATGTTTAAGGTGGGGTTTTTAGGGTGTGGGGGGATAGCCAACGCCCACGCCAGGGTCCTCACAGACCTCGGGGACAGGGTCCGGCTCGTGGCCTTCTGCGATAAGGTCGAGGAGAAGGCCCGGAGGTTCAACAGGGAATATGCTGACGGCAAGGGCAAGGTGTACACAGACTTCCATAGGATGCTCGAGAAGGAAAAGTTGGACATCCTCTACATCTGCCTCCCACCCTTCGCCCACACCGACGAGGTGGAGGCGGCGGCCGAGAGGGGGGTGCACATATTCATAGAGAAGCCCATAGCGCTGGAGGTGGAGGCGGCCCGTAGGATGACAGAGGCCGTCGAGAGGGCGGGGGTCAAGTCCCAGGTCGGGTTCCAGCTCAGGTTCGGGGAGGCCGTCAGGGTCGTGAAGGGGATGTTGGATTCCGGGGAGGCCGGAAGGCCTGGGCTCGTCGAGGCGAGGTACTTCTGCAACTCCCTCCACAGCCCGTGGTGGAGGGATAAGTCCAAGAGCGGGGGACAGGTGGTGGAGCAGGTCATTCACACCTTCGACATAATCAGGCACTTCTTGGGCGAGCCCGAGGCGGTCTTCAGCTTCATGGACAACCTCTTCCACAGGGACCTTTCCGACTATACGGTGGAGGACGTGAGCGCCACCGTAGTGAAGTTCAAGAACGGTGCCTTGGCCACGGTAGCCGCCACGAACGGCGCCATCCCTGGGAAGTGGATAAGCGACTACAAGCTCGTGGCGGAGAAGGTGACAGTGTACTTCGAGGATGCCAACCATGCCGTGATACATCATACCGATTCCCCGTACGAGCGGGTCACATCGGTGTCCTCGGAGAGGCCCCTCCAGAAGGCCGCCGCCGAGGACCTTCTGAAAGCGATAGAGGACGACAGGGAGACCCTCGTGCCCATAAGGGAGGGGGCGAAGTCCCTGGAGCTGGTCTTGGCCGTGGCCCGTTCCGGGGAGACGGAGGAGGTGGTAAGGTTATGAAGACATGTCCTATTATAGCCTTCTTCGTAATCCTTATGTACGGTCAGAGCTTTGCCCTGGGACCCGAGGAAGTTCCCTCAGGCCTCGGGCCTGTGGAAACGGCGCTGAAGGCCCGGCTTGAGGCCCCAGTATCTTCGAAGGAGTCCTCCTCCGCCAGATCGTCGGCCTTGGCCTTCGGGCTTTCCCTCCTCGTGCCGGGCGCTGGACAGGCGTACGAGGGGAGGTGGAAGTCGGCCCTGGTCTTCTTCGGGGTGGAGGCGGCCTCGTGGACCGGGTGGTACATATGGAGGGAGGAGGGGAAGGACAAGGAGAGGGAGTACAAAAACTTTGCGGACGAACATTGGAGCTTGGACAGGTTCCAGGCCTGGAGGGATAACTACCGTACCAGGTACGATACCACCTGGTGGACCCATGTGCTCCCGAAGGAGAAGGACCAGGACTACTACGAGATGATAGGTAAGTACGACCAGTTCGCAGCGGGCTGGGAGGACTTTCCGGAGGAGTGGTTGAGCGATCCGGTTCCCGGTGATTCCTTAGAGGTTTTCTGCAAGACATGGAAGAACTCCCTCAGGGAGCGGTACGAGGACATGAGGGAGGAGAGCAACAGGTACCTAAAGAGGGCAGGGTATATGATGGGGTTGATCTTGGTGAACAGGGTCATAAGCGCCATATTCTCCCTCAGGGGGGCCGAGGACGAGGCGCAGGTGGAGGTAGTTCCGGGGAGGGACGGCCCCGTGCTGACGGCGTCCTGGAGGTTCAGATGAGAAGGTTGGCCGTGGCCGGAGGTCTGATGCTCGCAGGGGGGGTCTCGTGGGCCTTGGACCTATGGGACATATTGGGGGCGACGTGGGACCCCCCGAGGCTGAGGCGGGAGGTTCCCAAGGTGGAATTCGAGCCTCGTTCCGAGGAGGAGGCCGCCATCTGGGTCGCATGTTCCTCCCAGATTCCGGTGGATTACAACTACTGGGTGAGGAGGAGCATCCGCAGGTTCTGTGGCGGGGACAGGTGGGTGTTCAGGATATGGCTCGCAAGGAGCGGGAGGTACGTAGATCTCATCAAGAAGGTACTCAGGGAGGAAGGACTTCCCGAGGACCTGGCGTACCTGGCCATGGTAGAAAGTGGCTTCAGCCCCTGGGCGTACTCCCGTGCCCATGCGGTCGGAATATGGCAGCTTCTCAAGGGCACGGCCCGCAGGTACGGACTCAGGGTGGACTGGTGGGTGGACGAGAGGAGGGACCCAGTGAGGTCCTCGCAAGCGGCCGCTCGGTTCCTGAGGGACCTCTACAGGGAATTCGGGGACTGGAGGCTGGCCATAGCGGCCTACAACTGCGGCCCCGGCAGGCTGCGCAGGGCCATCCACAGGGCCGGGACCAGGGACTTCTGGAGGCTGAGGCTCCCGAGGGAGACCTCGGAGTATGTTCCCAAGTTTATGGCAGCTTTGATAATATCCAAGTTTCCTGAGGTCTTCGGCTTCGGAGGCGTCAAGTACGAGACGCCCTTAAGGTACGAAGAGGTCGAGGTCGAGGGGATATTGGACCTCAGGGTGGCCTCCGAGTTGGTGGGATGTTCCTGTTCGGACCTTAAGGTGCTCAATCCAGCGCTGAGACGTGGCTACTTACCACCTTACAGGTACTTCCTCAGGCTTCCCGAGGGGAGGGGGGACAGGTTCCTGACCGCCTATGCGGAGCTCCCGCCCCGAAGGAGGGCTCGATGGTTCCGGCACAGGGTGAGGAGGGGCGATACCCTCTGGGAGCTCGCCAGGGTCTACGGAACTTCCGTCAGGGCCATCAAGGAGATAAACAGGCTCTCGGGGAACATCATAAGACCTGGACAGGACCTTATGATACCCGGAAACCGGGAGGGATGATCGGATGCGCACCGGAAGGATAACGCAGGTGATAGGGCCGGTCGTGGATGTGGCCTTCTCCGACGGCGAACTGCCGAGCATATACAGCGCACTGGAGGTGAGACGGAACGACGGCTCCAAGCTCGTTTTGGAGGTCCAGCAGCACATAGGTGAGGATACCGTCAGATGTGTGGCCATGGATTCCACGGACGGCCTTGTAAGGGGCATGGAGGTCGAGGACACGGGAGGACCTATAACGGTCCCCGTGGGGCCCGGGACGTTGGGAAGGCTCATGAACGTGGTGGGCGAGCCCATAGACGAGCTCGGTCCCATAGAGGCCGAGGAGCGCTGGCCCATACATCGCCCCCCCCCGAGCATATCGGAGCAGAGCGTTTCCAACGAGATCTTGGAGACCGGGATAAAGGTCATAGATCTTCTCGAGCCCTACGCCAGGGGTGGGAAGACCGGACTTTTCGGAGGGGCCGGCGTGGGCAAGACCGTGATAATCATGGAACTCATCCACAACATAGCTATGCGCCACAAGGGCCTTTCCGTGTTCGCAGGGGTGGGGGAGAGGACGAGGGAGGGGAACGACCTATGGCTCGCCCTTATGCGTTCCGGGGTGCTCAAGAACACGGCCCTCATATTCGGCCAGATGAACGAACCTCCGGGAGCCAGGCTCAGGGTGGGGCTTGCGGCCCTTACCGTGGCGGAATACTTCAGGGACGTTGAGGGGAGGGACATCCTGATATTCATTGACAACATCTTCCGCTTCACCCAGGCAGGTTCGGAGGTCTCGGCCCTTTTGGGGAGGATGCCCTCCGCCGTAGGGTACCAGCCCACGCTCGCTACCGAGATGGGGGAACTCCAGGAGAGGATAACCTCCACACGCAGGGGGGCCATAACTTCGGTCCAGGCCATATACGTCCCGGCCGACGACCTGACTGACCCAGCTCCCGCCACGACCTTCGCACACTTGGACGCCACCACGGTGCTTTCCCGTTCCCTCTTCAGCCAGGCGTTCTACCCTGCGGTGGACCCTTTGGAGTCCACGTCCCGAATGCTGGACCCGAGGATAGTCGGGGAGGAGCACTACCGGGTCGCCAGGGAGGTCCAGAGGATACTTCAGAGGTACAAAGAACTTCAGGACATAATAGCGATCCTCGGGGTGGAGGAGCTTTCGGACGAGGACAAGGTGATAGTCGCAAGGGCGAGGAGGATCCAGAGGTTCCTCACCCAGCCCTTCTTCGTGGCGGAGCAGTTCACCCAGATTCCCGGCAAATACGTCCCCTTGGAGGAGACCGTGAAGGGGTTCAAAGGTCTTGTGGAGGGGGAGTACGACGACCTCCCCGAACAGGCCTTCTACATGGTCGGGACCATAGACGAGGCCCTTCAGAAGGCCAAGGAGTTGAAATGATGGCTCTGTTGTTGGAGGTGATAACCCCCCAGGGCGTCGTCGTACGGGATGAGGTGGACTCTGTAGTAGCGCCGGGCGTGGAGGGGTACTTCGAGGTCCTGCCCGGACACATCACCTTCCTCTCGGCCCTCGGAGGGGGGGAGCTTTCGTACTTCAAGGAAGGTCGGGAGAGCGTCCTTCGTGTCGGGGAGGGGGTCCTGGAGGTGGTGGAGGATAGGGTGTTGGTCCTCGTGGAGTCGGCGGATATAAAGGGGGGCTGATATGTATAGACGCTCCAGAGGGATCTGGATAGAGGACGGACTCATAATCCTCTCCCTCCTCACCCTTTGGCCCAGGATACTGGGCTGGAAGGGGGCCATATTCCCCTTGCTCCAGTATGTGGCCCTTGGGGTGTTGGTCTGGATATTGGTCAGGAGGGTCAGAAGGTTCTGCAGGGCTAAGGCACAACTTTAGGAGGGTCCCATGCCGAAGGAGGTCGGTCAGCAGATAGTGCTTCCCCTTAGCAAGGCTATAGAATTGAGCGCCAAGAGCATAAGGGTGAGGCTTGGGAGGTCTTTGATAACGATGAGCGGTATAATCTTAGCCATAGCCTTCCTTATGTCTATAGGCACGTCCAACGCCGTCCTGGACAAGCTCCGTCACGTGGACGACCCGAGGGTGCAGTCCGTGCTCCAGGCGAAGGGGCTCGACCTCGACTCCGAGGCCGTCCACGAGGAGAGGGCGAGGAACACTTGGCTCGTGGTGCTCTCGCTCTTAGTGTGCCTGGTGGGGATCTGGAACTCGATGCTCATGTCCGTGACGGAACGCTTCCGTGAGATAGGGACCATGAAGTGCCTCGGAGCGTTGGATTCCTTCATCATAAAGATCTTCCTCCTGGAGTCCTCCTTTCAAGGGGTCGTGGGAACGTTGGTGGGGATATCCTTAGGGCTGCTGCTTTCGGTCGTTATGGGCCTGGGAAGCTACGGCTCGGCTGTGCTCAAGTACTTCCCGTGGCTGGCCGTGCTCCGCTGGGGAGGACTATCGCTCCTGATAGGTTCGGTGATATCGGTGGTTGCGGCGATATATCCGGCATACGTTGCGGCAAAGATGGAGCCTGTGGAGGCGATGAGGGTGGATAGGTAGGAGGTGGATAATATGGCGAGACAGACCGTGGTCCGGACCGAAGATGTGAGGAAGGTCTACCAGATGGGAGCTGTGGAGGTCGAAGCCCTCAAGGGGATAACCTTGGAGGTCTACGCCGGGGAGTACATCTCGATAATGGGACCATCCGGCTCAGGCAAGACCACGCTCTTCAACATGATAGGGGGGCTCGACAAGCCTACATCAGGAAGGGTGTACATAGACGAGGTGGACGTCGCACAGCTCGACGCTTACGAGCTTGCCTGGCTCAGGTGCAGGAAGATAGGTTACATATTCCAGACCTTCAACCTCATCCCCGTGATGAGCGCCTTGGAGAACGTGATGCTTCCCATGATATTCGCTCGGATGACGAGCGACGACGCCAGGGAGAAGGCGGCGGCCCTCTTAGAGAGGGTCGGGCTCGGGGACAGGCTCCTCCACAAGCCTTACGAGCTTTCCGGAGGTCAGCAGCAGAGGGTGGCAGTGGCGAGGGCCATGGCGAACGACCCAGCGATAATATTAGCGGACGAGCCGACGGGGAACCTCGACCTTAAGACCGGCACGGAGATAATAGAACTCCTCAAGCAGATGAACGAAGAGTCCGGGGTGACCATAATCTCCGCCACCCACGACCACAAGATGTTGAGCGTTTCCGACAGGGTGCTGTGGATAAGGGACGGTAGGGTGGAGAGGATAGTGAACAGGGAGGAGTTGCAGATAGAGGTGGGCAAGATAGACGGAAGGACCGAGTGACCGGCGGGATACGATCATGTCCACAGGTTCAAATATGGTTAAGCCCAACAATATGTTGGGCTTTTTGCTCAAAGGTCTGGCGGCGGTTTCGCTCCTCTCCACTGGCTCATACGGGAATATATCGGCCCTGGAGGACATCGCTCTGAGCATCTTCGCTGCCGGTCGCCAGGGGAAGTTCGTGAAGTGTCTGACCCCGGTAGTTTCCTCGGTGAAGTTCTACGAACCTTACCTCAGCCGGAACGCAAAGGTGGCCCTGAGCTTCCTCTTTTCTAGGCCTCAACTTCCCAAGTCCTACCTCAGCCCCTCCGGCCTCTTCAGGGTGCACTACACCACGGAAGGCAGCGACGCTGTCCCCACCGAAGATAAGGACGGGGACGGGGTCCCGGACTTCGTCCAGGAGGTGGCCTCGACCTTCGACAGCGTATACGTGCTCGAGGTGGAGATCTTAGGATACCCTGAACCTATAAAGGACGGAGGTGAGGGAGGGGACGACGCATGGGACGTGTACCTCCACGACATGGTGAACACTTACGGGTTCACCAATCCTGAAAGGAGGGTGGGGAACTCTTCTACGAGCTACATAGAGATGGACAACGACTTCCAGGACTTCGTGTTCCCTACCAAAGGGTTGGACGCTGTACACGTAACCGCAGCGCACGAGTTCTTCCACATGATACACTATACATACTACGGAAGGAGCGGATGGGAGTGGTGGATGGAGATATCTTCAACTTGGATGGAGGACGTGGCCTACGACGATGTGAACGACTACTACAACTACCTCCCCTTCTTCTTCAACCATCCCGAGGTACCTCTGAACTGGTGCGACGGGGCACACGAGTACGGGGCTTCGGTGTTCGCACATTTCCTGGAGGAGAGGTTCGGGAGGGACATAATAAGGAGGATGTGGGAACAGATCGGCAGGACCCAGAGGATGGACCTGGAGATATGGGAGGGGGTGCTCCCTGGCGGATGGAGGGAGGTTATGGGAGAGTTCGCCCTTTGGAACTACTTCACGGGGAGCAGGGCGAGGCCGGGTTTCTACGAAGAAGGGGAGAACTACCCCGAGGTGCGCACTGAGGAGCACACCCTGCCGGACTCCGGGCGGGGAAGCTTGCCGTACCTGGCATCGGTCTACCACAGGTTCCTCCCGAGGGGAGGGGCGATGAGTCTCCTCCTCTCCCTACCGGAGCCCGGGGTGTGGAAGGGATGGTTCGTTTCGGACGGGGAGTGGTGGCCCGCAGGAGCAGGAGAAAGCAGGATGGAGGGGGAGGAGGAAGTTACGTGGATAGGGGCCGTAGGGGTCACGGAGGGGAATTATGGGTACAGATATCTCGCCTCTTACGACACATCCGCAGGGGACACGACTGGCACATCCAAGCAGCTTGTAGGATTTCCCCTACCCAACCCCTTCCTCCCGGAGGAGGGGGAGCTCTCCGTCCGTTTCCATCTAAGCAAACCCGGGAAGGTGAGCATGGAGATATACACCATATTAGGACGACAGATATGGAAGCACGAAGAAGAGTTTCCCCCCGGGAACGGGAAGTTATCCTGGGATGGTCGTAATTCGGAAGGCAAGCCCGTCGCAAGCGGCATCTACATCTACCTCCTGAGGTACGGGGGAAGGAGCAGGAAGGGGAAGATAGCCCTGGTGCGCTGACATGGAACGACCCGTGACCTTCACAAACGAGGGCCAGCAGATGGTCGGGATCCTGCACGTTCCCGATGGAGGGGGACCCCATCCAGGCGTCGTGCTCTTCCACGGATGCACGGGTAACAAGTCGGAGGACCACTGGATATTCGTCAAGCTCGCAAGGAGGCTGTGTCGTGAGGGGTTTACGGTCCTCAGGTTCGACTTCAGGAACTCCTGCGACAGCGAGGGGGACTTCGAGGATATGACGGTCTCGGGGGAGATCTCGGACGGGCTCAGGAGCTTGGAGTGGTTCTCCGAAAGGCCGGAGGTGGACAGGAACAGGATAGGCCTTCTGGGCCTCAGCCTCGGAGGAGCGGTGGCCGCATGTGTGGCCGGAAGGAGCCCCTTGGTGAGGTCCTTAGTTCTCTGGTCCCCGGTATCCAGGCTCAAGGAGACCTTCGAGAGACTTATGGCGGTCAAGGGAGTGGAGGTGGACAAGTTTCCGGTGGAATATGAGGGCTTTAGGTTCGGGAGGGCCTTCTGGGAGGAACTTCATAGGATCAAACCTTTAAGGGAGATACGCTTGGTCAAAGGCCCCGTGCTCATAATCCACGGCTCCGAGGACAGGACGGTCCCGCCCATGGCCTCCGAGGAGTACCAGGAGGTCTTAGAGAGCTATAGGCTCCCGTGCGAGAGGGTCGTGATAGAAGGGGCGGACCACACGTACACCGGAACGGACTACGAAAATTTGGTCATAGAGGAGACAGTGGGATGGTTCAGGAGGACCCTCTTGGAGAGGAGGATATATGCCAGACCTCAGGACGAGATATGTGGGCCTCGAGCTTGAGACCCCCATAGTCGTGGCATCCTCCGGCCTCACCGAGACCGTGGAGAAGATGAGGCTCTGCCAGGAGCACGGGGCCGGGGCCGTGGTGGTCAAGTCCTACGCCGAGGAGGAGGTCATGAGGTCCTCCCCCACACCACGCTACAGGATACTCCGCAGGAGGCTCGGAGGGGAAGGTAGCGTGACCTTCATATCCTACGAGCAGGCGAGCAAGTTCGACATAGAGAGGTACGCTCAGGAAGTGGCGGACGCTAAGGCCAAGCTCAGGATAAAGGTGATCCCGAGCATACTTTGTGTGACGGACGAAGGTTGGGTTAAAGCCGCTCAACTCTTAGAGGAGGCCGGGGCCGACGCCTTGGAGATAAACACATCGTGCCCCCACGGCTCCATAACCTTCAGGGGAAAGAGGGTCGAAGAGACCATATTCCGCACGGTGCGCCTTATAAGGGAGGCGGTATCCCTGCCGATCGTGGTGAAGGTAAGTTCCATGCTCACATCCCCCATAGGTGTCGTGAAGGAGGTGGAGAGGATAGGCGTCCAGGGGGTCACGATATTCAACAGGATGACGGCCTTAGATGTGAACGTACATACCGAAGAGATCGAGATGCCGGGAGGCTACACAGGGCACGGTGGCCCCTGGGCGATACAGTATCCCCTGAGGTGGATAAGCCAGATATATCCCGAGGTTAAGTTGGACATAGCTGCATCCGGAGGGGTGAGCTGTTGGGAGGATGTGGTAAGGTACATACTTGTAGGTGCGACCGTGGTCCAGGTGTGCACGGCGATATTCTTCAACGGCTACGGGTTCATAGAGGAGCTTGTAAGGGGCCTTGAAAGGCACATGGAGGAGAAGGGATATGCAAGGCCCGAAGACTTCAGGGGGAAGGTCGTAGGCAAGATTCTGGGCATGTATGAGATAGACAGGAGGCACAGGTTCGACGCCAAGATAGACCCCTCCCCCACCGCCCCCTGTAAGTTCGCATGTCCTGTGAAGGTGCCCGTACAGGCTTTCATCCATTACCTCTCCAAGGGGGAATTCGCCAAAGCCTTGGAGATGATCCGCTCGGTGGACCCCTTCCAGTCCGTGCTTGCGAGGGTGTGTTACCACCCCTGCGAGGATGCTTGCACGAGGGGGGACATGGACGAACCCATAGCGATAATGGCCCTTAAAAGGTTCGTCTTGGAATGGGGGGAGAGGAACCTTCCCCAGGAGGTCCCCGGACCGCTCCCCCGACGGGGAAGAAGGTGGCCGTGGTTGGGGCCGGCCCCGCAGGGCTCACAGTGGCTCACGACCTGGCCAAGAAGGGACATAGGGTCGTGGTATACGAGGCCCTTCCTGTACCGGGAGGGATGATGGCCGTGGGGATACCCGAATACAGGCTCCCCAGGGAGGTCCTGAGGAAGGAGATCGAACGCATAGAGGGGATGGGGGTGGAGATAAGGACCGGGATCGAGGTGGGGAAGGACGTATCCTTAGACGAGCTGAGGAGGGAGTACGACGCCGTGTTCGTGGGGACGGGAGCCCACAGGAGCATTCCCCTGGGAGTTCCCGGGGAGGGAAAGGAAGGCGTTGTCCAAGCCCTGGACCTCCTCAGGAGGGTGCACCTCGGCGGAGATGTGGAGGTGGGGAAGAGGGTGGGGGTCGTAGGTGGGGGGAACACGGCCTTAGATGCAGCCCGCACGGCCCTGAGGCTCGGGGCGAAGGAGGTCTTCCTCCTCTACAGGAGGACGAAGGACGAGATGCCCGCCGCGTCCTGGGAGGTGGAGGAGGCCGAGGAGGAGGGCGTCAGGATCCTGTACCTCACCCTCCCGGTCGAAGTCCTCGGAGACGGTAGGGTGAGGGCGGTGAGGTGCCTACCCCACACGTTGGGGGAGCCTGACGAGGGAGGAAGGAGGAGGCCGGAACCCGTTCCTTCCTCCTGCTACGAACTTCCGTTGGACACCCTCATCGTAGCCGTGGGCCAGGTGCCGGAGCCCATCCCCGGACTTCCCTTAGGACCGGACGGGACGGTGGACGTGGACCCGGACACGGGTTACACTGGAATCCCCGGCGTGTTCGCTGGGGGGGACCTCGTCTCGGGCCCGGCCTCGGTGGTCCAGGCCGTCGCATCGGGGAGGAGAGCGGCCGAGGCCATGGACAGGTACCTGAGGGGTGAAGAGATGAACGTGGAGGCTCCCACCCTCAGGGAAGTCGACAAGCTCAAGGTCTTAGGCAGGAGCTGGGAGAGGGAGAGGAGGCCGAGGGTCGGGATACCAACGGCCGACCCTTCGGAGCGGAGGAGGTCCCCCTCTGAGGTCGTGGGAACGCTCTCGGAGGAGGAAGTCCTTAGGGAGGCGGAAAGGTGCCTTTCCTGCGGGTGCGGCGTGGGATGCGGGCTCTGCGAGAGGGTATGCATCCACTTCGCAATAGAGCTCGAAGGCGACCGCTACAAGATCACCGACAGGTGCGAAGGATGTGGCATGTGCGTGCAGAGGTGCCCCTTGGGTACCATCTCCCTCGTGCCACATAGAGGCTGAATCTATAACCTATTTAGCGTTTTCCCCCCTTAGGATCTCGAAGGGGTTATACGTGGCATCATTTTAGAAACATTCTTGATTTTTATATAAATTTGTATTATATTCATCATCGGGTATGAGACCGGACGTAGAACGAAAGGTACAGTTCCTCAGGGAAAAGGGTGTAGTTATGACCATCCAGAGGACGGCAGTACTGGAGGCTCTGGATGAGATAGGGAAGGTCCATCCGACAGCGGAGGATCTGTACAACCACCTCAGGGAAAGGTACCCTACCCTCTCCTTAGCCACAGTGTACAATACTTTAGAAGTTTTTCACAGGTTTGGGCTCGTGCAGGAACTGAGCTTTCCCAGGCAGGAGCGCCGCTACGATACCAACACCAAGCCACATCCCCACTTCTTCTGCAGGGTCTGCGGAAGGGTTTGGGACGTGGCCGAGACCTGTCCGATACCGGACTGTCCCGTGCTCGACATGGAGACTATGGACGGCAACAAGGTGGAGAGGGTATATATATGTTTCTACGGCGTGTGCGAGGAGTGTCTGAGGGAAGGATTCAAACCTAAGGGGGAACGATGGCCGAGTTCGTGAATCCGTTCAGCGGCATGGTGCCGACGAGGAAGATGACAAAGGGTGAGTTGACCAGGGCGCTGAGGATGTGTCTCTCGGCCGAGGAGGAGGCGGTCCACCTCTACGAGGCCCTCGCAGATGCGACCGAGGACGCCTTGGCGAAGAAGGTATTGAAGGACATAGCGGACGAGGAG
>QNCW01000052.1 GCA_003645885.1 Candidatus Latescibacterota bacterium
CGAGAGGACGGTGCTTCCCGAGGAGATATCCTTCGGGGCTCCTGGACTGAAGGAGGAAAGGGAAAGGCCTGAACTTGTGGAGAGGGGACCGAGGGTGGAGAGGGTCGTAGCCTTGGACAGGCCCGTGGACCCGAACTCGTACGTGGTCGGTCCGGGGGATGGGTTCGTTGTATACATATGGGGTCAGGTGAACCAGTATCACGATTTGACGGTTACGCCCGAGGGAAAGCTCATAGTTCCGTACGTAGAACCCATAAAAGTTGCCGGCCTTACCTTAGCCGAGGCCAAGCGGAGGGTAATACAGAAGGTCCAGGAACGTTACCGTGCCAAGGTGTCCGTAGAGCTTAAGTCCCTCAGACGGATCAGGGTCTTCGTTACAGGTCAAGTCGCACGGCCTGGAGCCTACGACGTCACCCCTGTACATCGTGCCATGGACGTGCTTTCTGGTATCGAAGTCACACCGAGATATGAGGTTGTCACTGCGAGAGGAGAGAAGCGGTTGATGGTCACCGGTTCCCGCCGAAACATAAAGGTATTCCGTCGTAATGGGGATACCCTAAGGGTGGACCTGGATCGCTTTCTTAATTTGGGAGATCTGAGCGCAAATCCTTATTTGGAGGCTGGAGATGTGATATATGTACCTCCAAGAGGTGACGTAGTACACATATATGGAGCCGTAAAAATAGAGGACCGCTCGGCGTACGAGCTTTTACCCGGAGAGACAGTCGCCGACCTCGTGGAACTTGCAGGTGGCCTCAGGGAGGACGCATGGCACGTAGCTGAACTCGTGAGGTTCAAGGACGACGGCGTCACGAAGGAGAGGTACATCATAGACCTCAACGAACAGCTCCACAACCCGAACGACCCCTTCTACCTCAAGCCCGGCGACCAGCTGTTCATCAGACACATCCCGAACTGGCGCCCGAGGGCGTGGGTGGAGGTGATAGGCGAGGTGAAGCATCCCGGGCCATATCCCATAAAGGACGGGATCACGACCCTGAGCCAGGTCATAGAGGAGGCGGGAGGGTTTACAAAGGATGCCGCCCTGGAGAGGGCGACCTTGGAGAGGAGGCAGGCGAAGTTCGTCCTTCCAGATCCGGAGTTTCAGAGGCTCAGCCAGATATCCTCGGTGATGGGCGGGCTGGAGAAGATGAAGCCCTTGGAGTACGATTACCTCAAGACACGCTCCAGGGAAAATAGGTACCTCGTTTCGGTGGACTTCGAGAAGCTCTTCTTGGAAGGTGACAAGAGTCAGGACGTGGTCCTGAGGTACGGGGATGTGATCAACATCCCCAGAAAGTGGGAGACCGTGACCGTGAGCGGTCAGGTGGAGCATCCGGGCATGGTCCCCTTCGTGAAGGGGATGGGGCCTGACTACTACATACGCCAGGCCGGAGGTTACACGAAGAAGGCGGATAAGGGGAAAGTTCAGGTCATAAAGGCCAGGACTCAGGTATGGATGAGCAAGGACGAGGCTAAGACTCTGGAGCCCGGCGATACCATATTCGTGCCCGAGCACCCCGAGCACGACTGGTGGGGGTTGGTAAAGGACGCTTCGGCCGTTGCAGGACAGTTGGCCACGTTCGTAATCTTGGCGAGGAGCATAGCGAACATGTAGGGGGGAACCATGAGGGGAGAGATCAGCATACTGGATTACCTGTACCTCCTTCTTCGCAGGTGGAAGTTCATAGCGCTCAATTTTGTAGGGGTATGCATCGTGGCTGCGGTCGTAAGCCTCCTACTACCTTCCTGGTACACGGGAAGGGCCACCATCCTCCCACCGAAGGAGAGGGAGAAGTACGGTCTGGCGGGAGCCTTGGCCGAGCTTCCCATACCCAGGTTCAAGCTCGGGGAGAAGGGGACTCCGGCTGACATCTACGTCGGGGTCCTGAAGAGCAGGAGGATAGCGGAAGCCTTAGTTGACAGCTTCGACCTAATGCGGGTGTACAAGGTCAAAAGCAAAGAGAAAGCTATCCGTACACTCAAGAATAGAACTAAGATAGAGCGTACAGATGAAGGATTGATATCTGTTAGCGTCACCGACAGGTCCCCGGAGCGCTGTGCAGCTTTGGCAAATGCCTACATAGAATTATTAGACCGCATAAACTTAGATATCAGCCGGCGTTGGCAGGAGGACCGTTACAGGTACCTCTTAGCCCAGAAGAAGGAGGCGCAGGATTCCCTCAGGGCAGCCCAGTTGGCTCTTCAGGCGTTTCAGGAGAGATATGGGGTAGTCTCCCTGGAGCATCAGGCCCAGGCCGTGATAGAGGCGGCGGCCGAGCTTCAGATGGAGATAATGAGCCTGGAGTTGAGGTTGGAAAGTTACCTTGCCTCCATGGGACCTACCCATCCCGAGGTGGAACTTCTGAAGAATAGGATCCGTATAAGGAAGGAACAGCTGGATAGGCTCCGCAGGGGGGAGCTTCCGAAGTACGCCCAGAGCGAAGGAATTCCTGAGGACCCGGATGTGGAAAACTTGTTCCTCCCCATAGAGAGCATCCCCAAGCTTCAGATGGAATACTTCCGCAGGGAGATGACCGTCAAGATCTGGGGGGCGATGGTGCAGTTCCTCTCCCAGAAGCTCGAGGAGACCAGGCTCGAGATGGAGAAGTCCTTCGCTTCGGTGAGCACCGTCTCATGGGTGGACAGGGCAGAGCCCCCTGAGCTTCGCTCCAAGCCTAAAAGAAGGCTGATAGTTATGTTCGCAGGGATGTTCAGCCTCGTGTTCAGCTTCTTCTGGATATTGACGGTGGAGTACGTAAACGCCATCAGGAGGGAAGGGGGGGAGAAGGCCGAGAAGATGGAGAGGATCTTGGAGATCTTCCGAAGGAAGAGGGCGTGATCTATGAACACCTTAGCTCTCGCATTGGATGAGCCCGCCCCTTTGGAAGGGTGGCGACTTTGGGCCTTTGTGGCCTTGGAGTTGGCCCTGGTCGTCCTCGGGGTGGTCTTCTACCAGCATATCCTCCTGCTTATGGCCGTGGTCTTGGGGGTAGGACTCTTTTTCTTCCTCCCCGCTATGCCCTATGTGTTACTCCCCTTAGTATTCCTCGCTTCCACCTTGGACCTTTCCGGGATACTCATAAAGACCGAGCTCTTCAACATAACCTACTTCCACCTCTTCGGGGGTGGATTGATACTCTTCACCTTAGCCCACATGCTCTACAGGGGCGACACCTCCTTCCCAAGGCTTCCAATAATCCTTCCTCTGTTCTTTTTCATAGCTTCTATGGGTTTAAGTTCAATCCACTCCCCTTCAGCCTTAGAGGGGCTCGTCTACACGATCAGGGCTTTCCTGTTGAGCGTCCTACTTATAGTCATGGTGGTCCTGATACGTTCTCCTAGGATGGCAGGATGGGCCATCTTCTGGCTTTTAGCTTTGGGCATAGCCATGTCGATAATAGGGATCGTGCAGACGGTCACGGAGCAGGTTTACTTCCTCCCGGCAGAGTTCGTCAACCTCGTGGGTGCGACCACCCCGAGGGCCACGGGGCTTTACCATAACCCTAACGAATACGCAGCGTTCCTTATGACCTGTATAATCTTAGCATCGGCCCTGATGCTAGGTGCTCAGAAGGGGAGGGCATGGTTGAGGGTGGTGCTAGGATTCGTGGTCCTGGTGCTGATGGCGGGCCTTATAGTCTCCTTCTCCCGCTCCAACTGGCTTGCTACCCTGGTCGGCGTGGGCCTGATAGCGATCCTCAGCCGCAGGGTGAAGTTGATGCTCTGGGTTCTGGCGGCAGGCCTGGCCATCCTGGGTATCATAGCCTTGCTTTCATCCAACATAGCGGAACTTGTGGTGAGCAGGTTCGAGTCCATATTCAAGATCTTCCGTCCTAAGGAGTTCTTCGGATCGGACGTTTATGTATCCAGTTCGGTCAGGGTCCTTTTGGTGGTGGCGTCCTGGCATATGTTCCTGGACCATCCCTTCGGGATAGGCACGAGGGGCTTCCCAAAGGTGTTCGAGCAGTACAAGCCTCCCAACTACCCTATCTGGGTCCCCGTGAGGGAGAACCACACCCTCCAGGCGGAGATCCTCGCCGAACGGGGAATAATAGGAATATTGATCTACATATGGCTTGTCTATGTGGTCGTGAAGAGCGGGGTCCAGGCTGTCAGGTGGGCGGAGGAGCCCTACATAAAGGCCGTCGCTGTGGGGCTCTTAGGGGTCTTCGTCGGATACCAGGTGAACTTCCTCTTCAACGCAGGTCTGTTGAACAACTTCTTCTGGATGACTACGGGACTGCTGTTCGCCGTTCGGGAGATCGTCCGAGACGAAGGATGCACCTCCTGATTGCTTCCCACCTCCTTCCCAACTCCGCGGAGCCCGATCAAGGACGGTTCATCTGGGAGCAAGCGGTCGCTCTGAAGCGATGGTGTCGGGTGCGGGCTGTCGGTCCGGTACCGTGGTTTCCTTTGAGCTATGGTCCTCTTCGATGGGTTAAGTGGGGTCAAGTGCCCCGCCGTGAGCAGAGGGAGGGGATAACCGTCGCACATCCCCGGTACATCACCTTCCCCCGTAGGTGGGCCTTCTCTTGGGTCTGGGCTTTCTACCTCAGGGCTCTGTGGGCGGAGGTTCTACCTCCTTTCGATCTCATACATGCCCATGTGCTTTACCCGGACGGGATGGCGGCTGTGGTTCTGGGGAGATTGCTCGACCGGCCGGTGGTGATCACCGCCCATGGAAGCGATGTGAACCTGTATCCTCACGAACGGCGGCTCTGGCGGGCTCTTACAGTATGGACGGCCGAACATGCGGACAGGGTCGTGGCGGTGAGCCGGGCTTTAAAGATGAACCTGTACAAACTGGGCGCATGGAGGGCCGAAGTGGTCGTCGTACCCGATGGTGTAGATGGGAAGCGATTCTTTCCCAGCGACAAAACCTCCTGCGCCCGTAAGCTCGGACTGGAACCCGACAGAAGGCGAGTGCTCTACGTTGGAAGCATAAAGGAGGCCAAGGGCGTAGGGGTTTTGTTAGAGGCTTTCGAAAAGCTTAAAGGGGCGGAGCTGGTACTGGTGGGCCGAGGGGAAATGGGAAAATACCCTCCCCGGCCGAACGTGCGGTTCGTGGGGCCCGTCCCCTACGAGCAAATCCCCCTATGGATGGGAGCCTCGGATCTGGTTGTCCAGCCGAGCTTCTCCGAGGGCTTCGGCATGACGGTTATAGAGGCCCTATCCTGTGGCCGGCCGGTCGTAGCCACCGAAAGCGGTGGGCCACAGGATACAGTGGTGGAGGATGTTGGAATTCTGGTGCCCCTTGGAGATCCCGAGGCTTTGGCTGCGGCGATGGAGTATGTGCTCCACCGGTTAGATCGCTACAGGCCGGAGGAGCTACATGCCTACGCTCAGGAAAGGTTCGGGCTGGAGGGGGTGGCGGGACAGTTGTTCGAATTGTACCAGGAGGTCATAGATGGCCGTTGAACTGGAGGAGGTATCCCGGAACGAATGGGATGGGTACCTAAAGGAGGCCCCCTATGTAACCCCGTTCCATACCAGGGACTGGTTGGAAAGCTTAGAAACCGTATATCGAGCTCCTTGGATGCCACTTGGGATATTTCGCGATGGAGATCTTATAGGGCTTTTCCCGTGTTTTTCTGTGCGCAAGGCTTTTTTGAAGCTTTTCGTTTCTCCCCTTACGGGATGGGCTACCCCATACCTTGGCCCCCTTTGCCCTCAAGATGCATTGGCAGAAGTTATTCGGGCATTTTTGGATCTCGGCAAGGGAGCTGACTATGTTGAGGTACTCTCCCCTCCCAGAGTAAAGTTCTTACCGGAAGCCATCGAAAGGCACACTTACATACTTTCCCTCGATAAGAGCGTGGACGAGCTTTGGAAGGGGCTCAAGAGGGAGTGTCGAAACAGGGTGAGGAAGGCTCAGAAGAGCGGGGTCGAGGTGGAAGAGGTGACTTCCCCTGAGTTCTTCGAAGACTACATCCGGATGGCCTACGATGTATATGCCAAAGCGAAGCGTCTTCCACCTATCCCTACATCTCTCTTTTTCCTCCTCTGGGAGCGCTTCCGTCCGAAGGGAGCGATGCAAGTACTTGCCGCGAAGTATAAGGGAGAACCTGTAGCCGCTGCGGTTTTTCTGATGTACAGAGATACGGTGTATTTCTGGGATGGCGTTTCCTATCGCTGGGCTTATCCATTGGCTCCCAATAACCTTCTTCACTGGTGTATCATAAAGTGGGCAGCGCAGGAGGGATTCAGAAGATACGATATGTTGGGGGCGAATATACCCGGAATCGGACGTTTCAAGTCTACGTTCGGTCCTAAGCTTGTATCCTACCCCTACCTATTTCGTCCCCTGACGCTCCAAGGTAAGTTGGGACGAGCCTTTTACAAAAAGATAGCCCCTGTTGTCCGTTGCCTGAAGTATTGGCTTAAGGGAAGATGAAGGTATGCATGTTGACATCCAGCCATCCTCCTTTAGACGACCGCGTCTTTTACAGGGAGGCGAAAAGTCTCGTCGGTATGGGATACGATGTGGCCGTGATCGCCCCTTCGGACGGCGAAGTAAAGCACGCCTTCTGGCGAGGAGGCGTGCAGGTGGTGCCCGTGAGGCCGCTTCGGAGGGGGTGGGTCCATCGTTTGGGCATCATTTGGGACCTGTTCAGAAAGGGATTTGCGTCCCGGGCCCATGTGTACCACTGCCACGAGCCGGAGTCTCTATGGATCGGTGCCCTACTCAAGGTCCTAAGAGGTGTCCGGGTGATCTATGATGTCCACGAGCACTGGCCTTCTTCGCGCTCCGAACGGCTTCCCCTCCCTTTGCGGAAGCTGGGATACTTTACCACCGACATAGCAGAGCGACTTGCAGCCCGCTGCACTGGATATGTGTTGGTCGTATGTGGGCCACTTCGGAGGCGGTTCCGAAATCGGCCTTTGGAGGTGATCTACAATGTCCCCCCCTGGTGGTTCTACGCCTCTTTGAAGCGTCCCTCCAGGTCTGGAAAGGTTATAGTGTATTCCGGAGGCATAACCTGGGACCGAGGGATACGGGTGCTTTTGGAGGCTTTGCTCGAGGTCAGATCACGTGTTCCCGACGTACGCCTAAAGATGGTGGGGAGATATAAAGAGCCAGGGGTACAGAAATGGGTCGAGGAGTTCGTACGTAAACACGGGCTGGAAAGGTGCGTGGAGTACACCGGATGGCTTCCTTACGATAAGGTGCCAATTCAGTTGGCCGAGGCCGATGTGGGGGTGGCCTTACTTCAGCCCATACGCTACAACTACCGTATCAGTTTACCGAATAAATTGTTCGAATATATGGCAGCTGGGATCCCGGTGGTAATTTCGGACTTTTCGGAGATCGGAAAGGTCGTCCGCGAAACCGGCTGCGGGATTCCCGTGGACCCCACGGACCCCGGGGCGGTCGTACACGCCATCGTCCGGCTCCTCTCCCACCCGGAGGAAGCCCGGAGGATGGGGGAGCGGGGCAGGAAGGCTGTGGAGGAACAATACTGTTGGGAGAGGATGGAGGAGAGACTGGCCCGGGTGTACGATAGTGTTGCACTATGATATGTATAACGGTCGAAGGGAAGGAACGATATATCTTAGAACTTCTGTCCGAAATAGCGGGGCTTCCTTCCGGAGATTGGCTCACCGTGGAGGTGCGAGGGGGGGACGGAGCGATCCGATGGGAAGGAGGGAGGCTAGTCGTAGGGTCCGAACTTATAGCTTCGGTATGGAGGGCCTTGATGGGTCTGGGGGACCCAAAACGGCCCCTCGTGGACGCATACGCCCGTCGGTTCGGGGAGGGTGTACGTCAAGCTTTGGAACACAACGGATTGCCGTACATATCCCTGGGAAAGTGGCCGGAAGGAAGGCCGTTCGCCCTCTTCCCCAGCCACGACGTAGACCAGGTACACAGAAGGGATCTGGTCGTTTTAGCCCGGGACCTCTACCGTATGGGGCGGGATGTGCTCCGGGGACGGTTCCGCAGCGTGGCCTCGACGGTGGAGGAATGGACCTGTAGGACCGACTCTTACTGGAACTTCGAGAAATGGCGGAGATTAGAGGAGAGGCTGGGGGTGCGCTCCACGTTCTTCTTCATGGAGGGGCCGAGGTGGTCCCGATATGGAAGGCGCTACAATACCTGGAAGTTGAGGTCGGTCCTCAAAGAGCTTGTAGAAGGCGGATGGGAGGTAGGCCTGCATGGGAGCTATTATGCGTTTAGGGACGCCCGAAGGCTGTGGAAGGAGCGGGAAGCTTTAGAAGATATTATAGAAGTTAGAGTTCGAGGAAACCGACAGCACTACCTGAGGCTGGACCCAGGACGCTCCTTCAGGTGCTATGAGGAAGCTGGATTTCTGTACGATGCTACCTTGGGGTACAACAACCAGGTGGGATACCGGGCCGGGATCAGTTTCCCCTTTCGTCCCTACGACCCCGAGCGGGGTAAGGCCATGGACCTCGTGGAACTTCCTTTGGGCATCCAGGACGTGGCTGTAGAACGCGAAGGGGTATCCGAAGAGGATATATTAAGGTTGGCCGAAAGGGTGAGGGAGGACGGAGGGATGCTCTCTTTGCTGTGGCACCAGAGCGCTTTCCACCGGAGTCCTCTGTACGAAGCTATCCTGCGTTGGGCAGAGGGATGTGGTGCCTGGATTGCCACTGGAAGGGAGATCGCAAGTTGGTGGAGGAACAGAGGTAGGGTAAAGGTACGGGCCCGTTGGACCCCCTCCCACCTCCGTATATGGCTTTCCGGAGCTCCTCGGAGGTTAGTGCTCTCGGTCTCCCTGCCGGGGGGTAAGGAGGAGTTCCTCCCTGCCCTTCCGGGTCGGTATAGGATGGAAGGGGGTATAGTAGACATAGAGGAGTGGAAAGATGTCTGAATGGCCTATGGTGTCCGTGATCGTCCCGATGTACAACGAGCGGAGATATATAGAACGCTGCCTGGACTCCCTTTTGGCGCAGGATTACCGGGGTGAATACGAAGTGCTCGTGGTGGATGGCCGTTCCCACGATGGGTCCGAACGGATCGTCCGGGAGTACGCCCGAAGACACCCCCACATCCGAGTGATAAACAACCCCCACCGAAAGCGTCCCCACGCCATGAACCTCGGCGTCCGGAACGCCCGTGGAGAGATAGTGATGTTTCTCGGCGCCCACAGCGAATCTCCTCCGGACCTCCTCTCCCAGGCTGTGCGCACCCTCAGAGAGACCGGGGCCGAGTGCGTGGGGGGAACCATAGAGACCACTGGGCTCGGGTTTATAGGCAAGGCCGTGGCCGCTGCAGTGGGCCATCCCTTAGGGGTGGGGGGGTCTAAGTACCGATACTCCCAAAAGGCCCAATATGTGGACACTATGGGGTACGGGGCATATTGGAAGAAGGTGTTCGACCGTATAGGCCTCTTCGACGAGGAGTTGGACACGAACGTCGACTACGAACTCAACTATAGGTTGAGGAAGGCCGGAGGTAGGATCTTCCTCAATCCCCGGATACGCCCCCGATACTACGCCCGTACCTCGCTTCGGGGCCTCTTCCGGCAGTATTTCGGGTACGGATGGGGTAAAGTGGCGGTGGTGCGCAAGCACCCCGGCGCGTTCTTGTGGAGGTATAGGGTCCCCCCTTTATTTGTCCTTGGAGCGGGGATCGTCATCCTGCTGTCGCCGTTTTCCTCCTGGGCCCGATATGCGCTTCTGATAGGCGGGGGTACGTACCTTTTGACCCTAGTGGTTGCTTCTCTGATAGTAGGTATACGGCGCAGGGCTCCCTATGCTCTGGTGCTTCCCCTTGCCTTCGCCTGTATGCACTTCGGCTTCGGACTAGGGTTTCTTGCTGGACTGGTCCGGCAGTGGATGAGGAGAAAGGGATGATAAGGGTAGGGGTGATCGGTCTCGGGAATATGGGGAGGCACCATGCCAGGATATACTCCCAGATGGAGGGGGCTGACCTCGAGGCCGTGGCGGACCTGAGGGAGGAGGCCGAGGAGGTGGCCGTAAGGTACGGTGCGAGGTTCTACAGGGATCACAGGGAGATGTTGAGGAAGGAGAGGCCGGACGCTGTATCGGTTGCGGTGCCTACGGCCCTACATAGGGACGTGGGGGTGGACTGCCTCAAGGCCGGGGTAGCCACGTTGATGGAGAAGCCGTTGGCCTCTTCGGTGGAGGAGGCTGAGGAGCTGGCGGAACTCGCCGAGGTCAGGGGCGTCCCCCTCATGGTGGGCCACATAGAACGGTTCAACCCCGCGGTCCGGGCCCTCAAAGGGCTCATAGACCGGGGCGACCTCGGGGACCTCACTTCCCTCACGGCCAGGAGGGTGGGGGTCTTCCCCCCCCAGGTCAAGGACGCCGACGTGGTGTTGGATCTGGCCGTGCACGATATAGATATCTGTTCCTTCCTTCTGGGGAGACTTCCGGAGAGGGTCTACGCCAGGGCGGGGAAGGCCCTCAACAGCAGGAAGTGGGACTTCGCTGGGATATTCTTGGACTACGGGGAGGCCTCGGCCCTCATCCAGGTCAACTGGATAACCCCGGTTAAGATAAGGGAGCTTACCGTCACGGGCACGGGGGGCTACGCGGAGCTGAACTACATTACCCAGAGGCTCAGGGTGTACGAGAGCGAATATCGGAGGACGTTCGACTCCTTCGGGGATTTCGTGGTCAAGTTCGGTTCCCCCAGGGTCAGGGAGGTCCCCGTGGAGGGTGCCGAGCCGCTCTTTTTGGAGCTTTCCCACTTCTTGTCCTGCGTGGCCGAGGGGAGGACCCCGGAGGTCTCCGGAAGGGAAGGGCTCTCGGCCGTGGCCGTGGCCGAGGATGCCCTAAGGTCGAGCGAGGAAGGGAAGGTGGTCTTTTGTCGAAGCTGAAGGAGAAGCTGTTACTTCTTTCGGCGGACGTCCTGGCCGTGAACTTGGCCCTCCTTTTCGTGTTGTGGATAAGGTACGAGGGGGGACATTGGGAGTACCTACATCACCTTTGGCGCCTTTACGGCGGAGGGAAGGGCGCCGTCAGCTTCTCCTTCGCCCTCAGGGCCTATCTGGGACCTGCGGGCGTGCTGAGCCTTTATTGGGTGGTCCTCTTCGCGTTCTACGGGCTCTACAGGTCGTGGAGGGCCCGTTCCAGGCTGGACGAGGGGATAGCGGTGGCGAAGGTGGTCACCGTGGGCGTGGTAGTGCTGTTCCTCGCCACCTTGGACCTATCCCATCCCTTCCCGTCGGCCAAGATGGCGATGCTGGCATATTGGGGAGGGTTGTTGGTGCTCGTCGGAGGTGGGAGGCTCGGCATAAGGAGCTTCCAGAGGCATCTTCTGATAAAGGGGATAGGTAGGAGGAGGGCGGTGATAGTGGGGAGCGGGGAGAGGGGTAGGACCCTCTTAGAGGACCTGAGGAAGTATCCGGCCTTGGGGTACGAGGTCGTGGGGTTCGTGCGGGGTCCCGGGGACCCGCCTGAGGAGGTCGTAGAGGGGACGCCGGTGCTCGGGACCATAGAGGAGCTTCCGGAGGTGGTGCGGAGATACTATGTGGAGGAGGTGCTCTTGGCCCCGTCCCCGGAGCTTAAGAGGAAGGTTCCGGACATAATCTCGGCCTGCGACGGCCTCCCGGTGACCTTCAGCGCGGTGCCCGACATCTACGACATAATCAGCGGATACGTGCGCACGAACCAGATATACGGTCTCCCCCTCATAGAGCTCCTCCCCGACTTCATGCCACCCTGGGAGAGGGCTGCCAAGCGCGCTTTGGACATCGTCGTTTCCATCGTTGTCCTCTTAGGAGGTGCCCCCTTATGGCTTCTGATAGCCATCATAATAAAGTTGGAGTCCAAAGGCCCCGTGTTCTACCTCCAGGAGAGGGTGGGCAAGGACGGGAGGATATTCTGGATGTACAAGTTCCGTTCCATGATCGAGGATGCGGAGAAGTACACCGGCCCGGTATGGGCCACCGAGGACGACCCCCGTATAACTAAAGTGGGAAGGGTGCTGAGGAAGCTCCGTCTGGACGAGGTCCCCCAGTTCTTCAACGTGCTCAAGGGGGAGATGAGCCTCGTGGGACCAAGGCCTGAGCGTCCCTACTTCGTGGCGCAGCTTATGAGGATCTTTCCTCTA
>QNCW01000053.1 GCA_003645885.1 Candidatus Latescibacterota bacterium
AGGAGGAGCTATGCCGGATGGACAGGAGTTAGAACACTTCGACGAGATCGTATCGGAATTCGTGGCCGAGATGCAGGAGCTCCTGGATCAACTCGACGAGGATCTGGTCCAGTTGGAGGCCGAAGGTGGAAATCACGAGCTACTTAAGGAGATATTTCGGATTCTACATACTATAAAGGGTACCTCGGGGTTTTTAAACTTCGATAGGATACAACTGCTCGCCCACAGGCTCGAGGACCTCCTGGCTCAGCTTAAGGATGGAAGACTGGAGGTCAGCCAGGATGTTATGGATGTATTGTTGGCCGGAGCGGACAGGCTTAAGGGACTGTTGGGAAAGATCAGGGAGGAGAGGACCGACGAGGGGATCGAAGTGGAGGACCTCGTGGCATCGGTTGAGGACCTACTTAAGAGGTTGGATGAAACGCCTCCTAAGGCTACCGAACGGAAGGAGGTCGATACCGAGCTCCTCGGGGACTTCTTGACGGAGGTACAGGAACTACTGGACGGCCTCGAGGAACATCTGGTGGAACTGGAAGCGAGGCCGGACGATCCTGAACTTTTCGACGAGATATTTAGGGCACTTCATACGATAAAGGGAGCCTCAGGATTTTTGGGATTCTCCCGGATGTCCGAGCTCGCGCACGGGGCGGAGGAGGTCCTGGACCGCCTCAGGAAGGGAAGGATGTCCATGGACCGGAACGTTATGGACGGCCTTCTGGCCGTCCTCGATACCTTGAGGAGGCTCTTCAGGGATATAAAGGAAGAAGGTGAGGAAAGGACGGATATCGGAACCGCTATATCTACGCTCGAAGCCCTCCTGGAGGGTAAGGCCTTAGAGGAGGTCCGAAAGGCGAGGGCCGGTCCTGGGGCCTTAGGGGCCGTGGAGACCATAAGGGTGAACGTGAAGAGGCTCGACCAGCTTATGGACCTGGTCGGGGAGCTCGTGCTGAACAGAAATAGGCTGTTGCAGCTCAACGGTGAGATAGGGACGAAGTATAGAGGGGAGAGGATAGCCGAGGAACTGGACCTGGCCACCTCCCACCTCGACCTCCTCACCTCGGAGTTACAGGAGATGGTCATAAAGACCCGTATGGTTCCTGTGGGGAGGGTCTTCAACAAGTTCCCGAGGCTTGTGAGGGACCTATGTAGGGCCAGCGGTAAGGAGGCGAGGTTGGTGATGGAGGGTCAGGATACCGAAGTGGACAAGACCGTCATAGAGGAGATAGGCGATCCCCTAGTGCACCTCATAAGGAACGCCGTCGACCACGGGATAGAGCTTCCGGAGGAGAGGGAGAAACTCGGCAAGCCCAGGGAGGGGCTCATAAGGCTCTACGCCGCGCAGGAGGGAAACAGGATAGTAATAGGGATCGAAGACGACGGCAGGGGGATGGATGCCGAGAAGATAAAGCGTAGAGCGATAGAAAGGGGGCTGCTCTCCCCCGATGAGGCGGACAGGATGGACGACAGGACTATCTGGAACTTAGTGTTCCTCCCGGGTTTCAGCACGGCCGATAAGGTTACGGACGTCTCCGGGAGGGGGGTGGGGTTGGACGTGGTGCATACCAACGTGAACAAGCTCAACGGAAGCGTATCGTTGGACTCCATACCAGGAAAGGGTACGAAGGTGGAGATAAGGCTCCCTTTAACTCTGGCTATAATACAGGGTCTGGTGGTCCGGGTTGGGAAGGAACTTTATGTGGTGCCGCTCTCCTCCGTGGAGGAGGCTGTGAGGGTGGGGCCGGGGGATATATACAAGATACAACGTAGGGAGGTGATAAGGTTGAGGGATACCGTGTTGCCCCTCGTCAGGCTGGACAGGCTCTTTGAGGTGCCGGAAGATGGGAGGGAGGACGAAGAATACGTGGTGGTGATAGGAACCAAGGAGCGTAGGGTGGGGCTGGTCGTGGACGACCTCGTGGGACAGGAGGAGGTGGTGATAAAGTCCTTGGGCAAGCTCCTCCGAGATACCCCGGCCATAGCTGGGGCGACCATAAGGGGTGACGGGAGGGTGTGCCTAATAGTAGATGTCAACGAGATGATGACATTAGCTTGAGGGGAAGGGGAATGAAAGGGGCCGGAAGGGTGAGGGTCCTGGTGGTGGACGATTCCGCCTTTATGCGTAGAGCTATATCCACCGTGTTGGAGTCCGATCCAGAGATAGAGGTCGTGGGCACCGCCGGGGACGGGTTGGAGGCCCTGGAGAAGGTGAAGTCCTTGGACCCGGACCTCGTAACCTTGGACATAGAAATGCCACGAATGGACGGACTTACAGTCCTAAAGCATATCATGAAGGAACACCCCCTGCCGGTGCTCATGGTCAGCTCCCTCACTACCGAGGGGGCCGATGCTACGCTTACGGCCTTGGAGTTGGGAGCGGTGGACTTTATACCTAAGGACTTGTCCATATCGTTGGATATCGTGAGGATAAGGCACACATTGCTCGAGAAGGTCAAAGCCATAGCCAAAAGGGGCCTCAGGAGGAGAGCTCCTACGGAGCCAAAGATTCTAACTCCACCGCCTAAAAGGAAGTTCGAGGTCGTAGCGATAGGAGTTTCCACGGGCGGTCCTATGTCCCTTCAGAAGGTGCTGACGAAGCTTCCTGCGGACCTCCCAGCAGGCGTGCTCGTAGTCCAGCATATGCCTCCCAAGTTCACTAAGTCCCTTGCGGAACGCTTGGACAGGCTGAGCACCTTCGAGGTCAGGGAGGCTGTGGACGGGGACGAGGTGACCCCGGGAAGGGTCCTGCTCGCGCCCGGGGGGAGACATCTGAGGGTGAGGAGGAAGGGGGAGGTCGAGGTAGGTGAAGAGCCCTTCGATGCGTTGTATAAACCGTCCGTAGATGAACTTATGGCTTCCGTCGCCGAGCACTACGGTCCCTGGGGGATCGGGATCATAATGACCGGCATGGGACACGATGGCAGGAACGGGATAAGGCTTCTGAAGAGGAAAGGAGGATACATCATAGCGCAGGACGAGGCCTCCTGCGTCGTATACGGAATGCCGAGGGCGATCGTGGAGGAGGGACTTGCGGATGCGATATTGCCCCTGGATGAAATCCCGGGCCATATATACAGACTTTTATCTCCGAGGAGTGGGGGTTACACATGCTGAACTTAAAGGCTTGGATAGTAGGTATCTTTTTGCTCTTAGCCACGGGGGTCCTCGCCGAACAGGCCACCCCTCAGGAGATACTTCTCGGCATAAAATACCTGTTTCCAGAGGTTTCTAAGATTGGGGTGATATATTCCTCTCAAAAGGAGAAGGCCTACAAACTTCAGGACTTAGGGACGGAGAGAGGCTACGAAGTGCTCATAGGGGCCGTGCGGAAGGCTAAGAAGATCAAAGGGGTATACAACGGTATGTACCAGGCGGGGATAAAGGTCCTGGTGCTTCTAGGCACGGATGCGGTGTTCGACGAAGCCCTTCCGTTTCTGGTGAGGGCATCCAGGAGGGACTTCATCCCCGTCATCGGCTTCAAGGATGAACATGTGAGGAAGGGGCTGCCGCTGGCCATAGTGAGGTCCTCCGACGGAAAGTGGTACATCGCCGTAAACGAAAGGATCTGCAAAAAATTCGGGATAAAGTTCGGGGAGAAGGCGCGACCGTTGGTCAGGCCCGTGAAATAGGGAGGAGAAATGTTGCCCATGTGGAACAAGATGGGGCTGCGGAAGAAGACGATACTGCCGGCCGTGGCCCTGCTGTTGGTCGGCATGGTCGTCATAGAATGCGGCGTGACCTCTTCCGTAAGGGGAACGTTCCACGATCTGTTCCAAGAGGTGGGTGACACTTTGGCCAAGCTCGTGGCGAGCAACAGCTCCTATGCGGTGGAATGGGAGGAGATGGGGGACCTGAAGCGCCTTCTGAAGGGAGTGGAACATTACCAGGATGTGGTCTTCGTAGGGGTATTCAGCAAAGGGAAGCTGATGCTCGGCTTCGCGAGGGGGAGGGATGGGCGTTTTCGGAAGACATCCTCATCTCCCTCCTGGAAGAAGCACCTCAAGTTCTTCGAATCTCCGATAAAGGGGTCGGACGGCAGGGTCATAGGTTCCGTACAGATCGCCTTTTCTACGAGACGGATAGAAAGGCAGATAAGCGCCACTATGTTACGGCTCCAGATATTTATGTTAGGGGTCGTAGGGCTTGTGGCGTGGATCTGGACGTTCCTCATCCGTAAGTTCGTGATATCCCCCATAGAGGTCCTTCAAAACGCCGCCCGCAGCATAGCCGAGGGGAACTTGGATGTGAACTTGGAGATATCCTCGAGGGACGAGCTAGGGAGTTTGGCGGATTCTATGCGGGATATGGCCGTGCAGATCAAGGAAGGTCTGGATACGGCGGAACGGCAGCGTAGGGCCTCGGAGGAGGCCCTGGAAAGGGCGAGGGAAGCACAGGCGGAGCTACAAGGTTTGACCGAGAGCTTGAGGCGGGGCGTCCAGGAGTTGTCCGAGGCGATGGATCGCATGGCCGAGGGCGACCTGAGGACGAGGTTGGACGGTGGATGGGACGGGGATATAGGAAGGATCTTTCAGAAGTTCAACGAGGTGGAGGACCAGCTTCGTAACGTGGTGCGGCAGATAAGGGAGGTATCGGAAGCTGTGGCGTCCGCCGCATCCCAGATAACTTCCACTTCCCAGGAGATGGCAGCCGGTGCGGAGCAACAGAGCTCCCAGGTGGGGGAGGTCACGAGCGCGGTAGAGGAGATGACCGCTACGGTGATGGAGATGGCGCAGAACGCCTCTAAGGCAGCGGAAGCAGCGGGTGAAGCACAACGGGCGGCACAAGGTGGCCAGCAGGCTGTGGAACAGATGGCCTTGGGCATGGGAAGGATAGGGCAGGTCGTCTGGGAGGCCGCAGGAAGGGTGGGGAGGCTCGGGGACAGTTCAGGTAGGATAGGGGAAGTCGTATCTACGATAACGGAGATAGCCGATCAGACGAACCTGTTGGCGTTGAACGCGGCCATAGAGGCGGCGAGGGCGGGTGAGGCGGGCAGAGGATTCGCGGTCGTGGCCGATGAGGTCAGGAGGCTGGCGGAGCGTACGATGGAGGCGACCAGGGAGATAGAGGGGATGATAAGGCGGGTACAGGACGAGGTGAAGGGGGTCGTAGAGGTGATGGGGGAGGTAAGGGGTAGCGTGGAGGAAGGCGACAGGCTTGCCGGAAGCGTCCGGGAGGCGTTCGGGAGGATAGCTGGGCAGGTCGAGGTCGTCAGGGACATGATAGGTCAGATAGCGGCGGCCGCGGAGGAAGAAAGTAAAGCTGTGGAGGAGGTGAGCAGAAACATGGAGGGGATAGCAGGTGTAGCCTCCGAAAGTGCGAAAAGTGCTCAAGATTTAGCGAGGGCCGCCGAGAACCTTTCCGCGCTCACCGTCCGGCTCAGGGATCTGGTGGAGAGGTTCAAGGTTTGAGAAGTTGGGACCTCGAAGCCGTCGACGGACTATGAGGCCGAAGATGTTGCAGGCGATGATAGCGTCCGTAACCTTTCTTCCCATGGGAACTCCCGCCGAGGAGGGCTATATATACCACATAGCCCTTCTGGCCGGACCCGCCCCGATCGAGGTGGACGGGGACCTATCGGATTGGGAGGGCCTGGAGGCCGAGGTGGAACCGATAGGGAACGTATGCTCGGTGGGAAACGTGAGCCTAGCGACCGGAGAGGGGGAGCGGCTGAGCCCTCCGGACAGTTCGGACCTCTCCGGGAGTTTCAGGTGCATAGCGGACCCCGAAAATTTCTATGTGGCTTTAGAAGTAAGGGACGATAAGCTCGTGTTCGGGGAGGAGAAGTTCACACAGACGTGGAACGACGATTCCGTGGAGATATATTTCGACGGGGACTTGGCTCCGAAGGAGTACGCCGAAGGCAGGATAGACTACGACGCCAACGACCTTCAGATACGCCTGTCCTTAGGTAGGGACGGCAGAGCTCGCCTGGAGGGGAACGCCCTGTTCGGGGAGAAACTTTTCATGTTCCCGGGGCTCTGGGAATCCCTGGGGATGGAAGGTGCTATAAAGGAACGGCCTTGGGGCTACACCGCAGAGCTTAAGGTCCCGAAGATAGTGTTCGTGGCGGTCCCCTTGATGTTGGGGGTGAGGGTAGGGTTCCAAGTTATGGTGAACGATGACGACGACGGAGGGAGGAGGGATAGCAAGATATCTTGGACGGAGGACTTCAGAGATCAAAGCTGGCATACTACAAAGTACTTCGGAAGGCTCCTCATCGACCGGAAGATCAAACCCTCGAGGTAAGGATGAGGCTCACGATCTTTAGGAAGCTGCTCTTAGGCTTCGGGGCGGTGTTGGTCCTGGCAGGGTTCATCGGAGGACTGGGGCTTTACAGCTTCTCGGACGTGAGGAGGAGGGCGGAGGGAGGGTTCGAGAGGAACGTCGAGCTCCAGAGGTTATCCAGGGATATACAGGCCAACATCCTGAAGGCCAGAGGAGCGGAGAGGGAATTTCTGATATCCGGGAACGAGGAGTACTTGAGCCGGGTGGTCGAATATACCGAAAAGCTTAAGGAGAACCACGAGGAGCTTAAGGAACTGATCGGAAGCCAGGCGCCCGATTTCCCGATAACGGCCTTCGCCAGGGAGTACTACACGGGGTTCTTCGAAGTGGCCAGGAGGGTGAAGGAGAAGAAGAAGGCTATGGAAAGGCTTCGAGATGTGGCAGGGCGCTTAGAGGATCTGGCGAGGAGGGTGGGAGGACGGAAACTATCATCGGACGTATCGGCCGTAAGGGAGTACGAACAGCTTTACCTGGCCTACAACGATGTAAATGCCATCGATAAGACCCAGCGTGCCTTAGAAATCTTCAGGAGGGATACCTTCAGGATGCCCTTAGATAGATCTCTCAAGGGGCAACTGATCCGCCTTTCGGAGGAATACTGGAGGGAGTTCGGGAAGATAGTGAGGACGAGCGCGGGAATAGAGAGGCTGAGGGGAGTGTACGACGATGCAGGTACGATGATCGAGGAGATGGCCGAGAAGCTCGGCCAGAGGGAGGTCCGATGGACGCGGGCGACCTTGGAGGGGATCAGGGGGACCTTCCGAAGGTCCGGGAGGATGATATGGATCTCGCTGTTTGTAGCCTTGGGATCGGGGATAGTCTTGGCGGTCCTCCTCGCAGGAAGGTTCTCCAAGCCCATAGTAGAGTTAGCGAAGGCTGCCCGACGGGTCGGGGAGGGAGACTTGGAGGTGGAAGTGGCTACGGACGGCCAGGACGAGATAGGTCAGCTCGCCCGGGCGTTCAACGGGATGGTGGCGCAGATAAAGGAGAGCATAACCGAAGCGGAGGAGAACGCCAGACGAGCCCAGAAGGCCCTCGAAGAGGCCGAGGCCGCGCGTTCGGAGGCGGCATCGTTGGCCCAGACCTTGGAACAAGGGGTGGCGGAGCTGTCCGAGGCCATGGACAGGGTGGCGGGAGGGGAATTGAAGACGAAGGTGGAGGAATGGAAGTGGAAGGGGGCCATGAGGGAATTGTTCGTAAAGTTCGGCCATCTGGTGGAGAACCTGCGGAGGATGGTCTCTAAGGTGAGGGACGTGGCCGACGCCACGGCCTCTTCCGCATCTCAAATAAATGCTACATCTCGGGAGATAGCGGCAGGTTCCGAGGAACAGTCTTCACAGATAGAGGAGGTCTCCTTCGCCATAGAGCAGTTGACCTCTACGGCCCTCCAGATAGCGGAGAGTGCCTCGGAGGCTGCCCGGGCGGCTGGGACGTCGGAGGAAGCGGCAAAGTACGGAGAGGATACCGTCCTCAAGATGACCGAGGGCGTAGGTAGGATAGGCGAGGTAGTCTCCGAAGCCGCCGGGAAGGTGGCGAGGCTCGGGGAAAGCTCCTCGAGGATAGGGGAGGTGATCTCCACGATAACCGAGATAGCGGATCAGACGAACCTTTTGGCTCTAAACGCTGCAATAGAGGCCGCAAGGGCCGGAGAGGCCGGAAGGGGGTTTGCGGTCGTGGCCGACGAGATAAGGAGGCTCGCCGAGCGCACTATGGAGGCCACGGATGAAATTGGGGATATGATAAGGCAGGTCCAGGAGGAGGTCGGGGGAGTAGTCGATGTGATGGGGGAGGTAAAAGGTAGCGTGGACGAGGGACGCAGGCTCGCCGCCGGGGTTCAGGAGGCCTTCGGAAGGATAAGGGAACAGGTCATGGTCGTCCGGGAGATGATAGGACAAATGGCGGCGTTCTCCGAGGAGGAGAGCAGGGCTGTGGAGGAAGTGAAGGAGAGCATAGATAGGATAGCGGGCGTAGCAGGTGAAAGCGCCAGGGGCGCGCAGGAGCTCGCCAGGGCTGCCGAGGGTTTGGACCGACTTACGTCCCAACTCAGGGAACTTGTAGGGAAGTTCCGCTTATAGCGGGGGGGATAGCCGATGGCAAGCCTTAAGGTCCTCGTCGTGGACGATTCGGTGACCATGCGCAGGATTCTGATCAATATCCTCAGGATGGTCGGGTTCGATCGGGTGGTAGAGGCGGAGGACGGCGTGGATGCTTGGGCTAAGCTTCAATCCGAGGGAGATATAGGGCTAATATTAACCGACTGGAACATGCCCAACATGGGAGGATTGGAGTTCGTAAAGAAGGTGAGAAGCGACCCCAGGTTCAGGGAGGTTCCCATCATCATGGTAACCGTAAGGGGTGTCAAGGAGGACGTGATAGAGGCCATGAAGGCCGGGGTGAACAACTACATAGTCAAACCCTTCACGCCACAGGTCCTGAGGGAGAAGATAGAGAAGGTGCTATCCCCGGTCTGAGGACCGATGGAGGTAAACATGACGGAACGGGACGTCCAAAAGCTTCTGCAGGAGCTGGACCAGGTTCGCTCTCAAGTTTTGATGTTCGAAGCCCACTTGCCCGAAATGCTCGAGGAAGCGAAGGCACGGACGAAGGCCCACCTGTTGGCGTTCGAGGAGAGCTTCCCCAAGCTCAGGCATGCCGTCGAGTTCGTGGGACAGGTGGTCCCCACGATAAATCGGATGATAAGGATGTGGCCCGAGAAGGCTGGGAGCATACCGCAGGCCACCTCCAACCTCCATAAGGTGACGGAGGCGACCGAGACGGCCACCACCGAAATTATGGACGTCGTGGACGGAATCATGGCTCATATAGGAGATCTGAAGGCCCGGTTGCAGGACGTGCTCGAAGGGATCAGGAAAGGGGGGCAGAAGTCCTGCGATCGGACCTTAGAGGAGGTGGTGCAGGACCTCGATAGCGTAAACGACTCCCTCTTCCAGATCTTGAGCGCCCTCCAGTTCCAGGACATCACCGCCCAACAGATAGAAGCTACGAAGGCCATCCTAGCCGAACTTAACCAGGAACTTAAGGCCCTCTTCAAGGGATTCACCCGAATGGAGATAGGGGAGGAGGTGGAGGTACGGCATGGGACGTTCGATAGGCAGGCCAACTACGATAGGAAGGAGGCGAAGGTGAAGCAGGGGATGATAGACCGAGTATTCGAGGGGAGTTCGACCGGGGAGATCGTAAGCCAAGACGACATAGATGCCATCTTCGACTGAGGAGGAACTTGTGAAGGACATGGAGGTACCTCGGATAGGAATGGAGATAAGGGAACTCGTCCACAGTTTGAACAATAAAATGATGGTCATAGTGGGCAGGACGGAGTTGGCCCTTTACACCGGCAGGTGCGGTGAGGATATCCTAAAGGAAGTCTTGGCCACATCTAAGGAGGTCCTCGGTCTGATAAAGAAGTTGGGTCAACTCGGAAGGAAGCTCTCTGAACAGGAGGGACGAAATGGAGGAAGTTCTGGTCGTATCGAAGGATCCGTCGGTCAGGAGGATAACTGCGGAGGAGGTGTGGGCGAAGCTTAAAAGCGCTCAGGACGTTCCCACCTTGCCGAAGGTCGCCAATAAAGTTGTACGTATGGCCGTAGACCCGAACGTGAGCCTGAGGGAGGTTGCACGTGTGGTGGAGTCCGATCCCGCTCTAGCATTTAAGATTTTGAAGGTCGTAAACTCCGCATTCTACGGATTTTCTCGGGAGATTGGATCTATTTCCTTGGCGGTGAGTATCTTGGGTACTCGAGAGGTCATACTGCTCACGTTGGGGGTATCGGTCTTTTCTGCCTTTCCACCCGTTCCGGGCAAGCCCTCGTTCGACAGGGAGGCTTTTTGGAGGCACTCCATAGGATGTGGGGCCATCGCCCGGGCGCTCGAGGAGAGGTTCAGAAAGGGAGGGTACGATGAACTGTTTTCGGGAGGCCTACTGCATGACATAGGAAAGGTCCTTTTGGACCAATATTTCCACTTCGAATTCTTGGAGGCCTTGGACATCTCATGGAGGGAGCGGATACCGATGGAGGAGGCCGAGCTCAAGGTCTTCGGAACTACGCACGAGGAGGTGGGGGGATGGTTGGCTGAGCGATGGCAGTTGCCGGAGGGGTTGGTGGCATGCATTAGGTATCATCATCGGCCCTTCGAGGCGCCTCCGGAGTATAGGGAGGAGGTAGGGTTCGTGCACATAGCGGACATCTTGACCAAAGCGAGTGGAGTCGGGCTTGGAGGGGACAACGTCGGATTTTCCCTTATGCACGACGCTGTGTGGAAGAAATTCGCTGAGGACCTCGGGGAGGTTGACATAGAGCGGCTCACCTTCGAGATGGAGGATGAGATAGAAAAGGCCGAAGCATTCATGGAGTTATCTAAAGACACCTCGAAGGAGGAAAATTGTTAAGGGAACTTTCTGGGCCAAAGGTGGCCTTCCTTCGGGAACCTCAGCTTTCGGACGAGCTGTTCGTGCAGCTGAGGGACATGATATATAGGAAGAGCGGGATGTTCTTCAACGAGAGTAAAAAGTATCTCTTAGAGCGCAGGATTGAGAACAGGCTTAAGGAGTTGGGACTGGAGAAATTCGAGGATTACTATTACCTCCTCAAGTACAGCCCGGACGGTGAGGAAGAGTTCAGGGCCCTGCTCGATGAGATCACGATCAACGAGACGAGCTTCTACAGAAACGCCCCCCAGATGGAGGTGTTTCAGAAATATCTACTTCCTGAAGTATTGAAAGCTAAAAAGGTAAAACAACTTAAGCTCTGGAGCGCTGGATGTTCTACGGGCGAGGAACCTTATACATTGGCCATCCTGATCCTGGAGGTGCTCGGTGCTGGAATATCGGGATGGTCGGTGGACATATTGGGGGTGGACATAAGCCAGTCCGCCTTAGAGAAGGCCAGGAAGGGGGAATACGGTCGCTACACCCTCAGGAACATGCCCCTTCGCCTCGTCCAGAAGTACTTCGTGAAGGATGGACCCATATACAAGGTCAGGGAGGAGGTGAAGAAGTTGGTAAGGTTCGAGGCGATAAACCTTTTAGACCGAAGCCAGACGAATAAGATCAGAGGAATGGATTTCGTGTTCTGTCGCAACGTGCTCATATATTTCGATGCTGAGGCCAGGAGGCGTGTGGTGGCATCGTTCTACGAAAGCTTGAACCCCGGAGGGTACTTGTTCATAGGACATTCGGAGTCCTTACATGGCATCTCCCGATCTTTCGATCTGGTGCATTTCCCGAAGGTTATAGTGTATAAAAAGAACGAGAGGATCTCGACCGTAATGTCCCATAAACCTCTTGTGCTGTGAGAGGAAGGGATGTACCTTATAGGTCGGCCATGTTCAAGGTACTGAGCATAGACGACGATAGGATAATCTTGAAGCTCTTGGACGAGTTCCTTCGATCGGAAGGGTACACCAGCCTCACGGCCAAGAATGGGGAGGAAGGGCTGACCATATTCAAAAGGGAGAAGCCACAAGTTGTGATAGTGGATGTGCTTATGCCGGATATAGATGGATTAGAAGTGCTCAAGGAGGTCAAGGGAATGGACCCCGAAGTGGAGGTCATAGTGATGACAGGGTTCGGGGACATGGATATGGTGATCCGGGCCCTGAGGGAGGGGGCCTCGGACTTCCTCCAAAAGCCGATCCAGATAGATGTGCTCAAGGTGGCGCTCAAAAGG
>QNCW01000054.1 GCA_003645885.1 Candidatus Latescibacterota bacterium
ACGACCTTGCTTCAGGCCGGGACCGACATCTTGGTTATGAGACATCCGAAGGCGGTGAGGGAGCTTAAGAAGTTCGTGGAGAAATTGTTGTAAGTTCGTGGTTCAAAGGGGAGATGTAATATGAAAGGTCGTCTGTGATAAGGAGGTCCCATGATCATCGTAGGGGAACGGATAAACGGGATGTTCAAGGATATAAGGAGGGCGATAAGGAAGAAGGATAAGGGGCCGGTTCAGGAGATGGCCCTAAGGCAGTTGGAGGCCGGAGCCGACTACTTGGACATAAACGTGGGACCGGCATCCGCCGACAAGGCCGGCACGATGGTCTGGCTCGTGGAGACGGTTAGGGAGGTCACCGACGCTCCCTTGGCCATAGACAGCCCCAACCTCGAGGCCATGAGGGCCGGGCTCGAGGCATGCAAGGGAAGCGAGGTAATGATAAATTCCACCACGGGGAAGCAGGAGGACTTAGAGGCCTACATGCCCTTGGCCCAGGAGTACGACGCCTCGATAGTTGGACTCACGATGGACGAGAACGGTATCCCTGGAGATGTGAACGGGAGGACGGAGATAGCCCTGAAGATCCTGGCCTCGGCTATGGAGCACGGGATTCCTACGGACAAGCTCTTCATAGACCCCGTGATACTTCCGGTGAACGCAGATCAGAGGCAGCCTGCAAACGTTATGAAGGCGATAGGTGAATTTAAGCTCCTGTCCGACCCTCCTCCGCACATCATTGTAGGGCTCAGCAACATATCGCAGGGGACCAAGCAGAGGCCGCTCATAAATAGGACCTACCTTGTTATGTGCATGGCACATGGGCTCGACGCTGCGATATTGGACCCTTTGGACAGGGAGCTTATGGACGCTATGATAACTGCTGAGCTGCTCCTGAACAAGTTCATATACTGCGATTCGTTCTTGGAAGCTTATAGGAGATAGTTCGAAGTCTTAACGGCTTAGGGGGTGTCGGGCCGATGACGAACGTTCTGTTTGTGACGGCGGACGAGCCTGGAAGCGGTAAGACGGCAATATGTCTCGGGTTGATGTATTCCTTAGGCAAGATGGTCGGGAGGGTGGCATACTTCAAGCCCATAGTCCGTGGGGACCACGGGGCGGACCCCGATGTTGAGCTTTTGAGGAGCTTGGGGACGGAGATGGAGCGGACGTCCGTGGTGAGGATGGAGGAGGTCAGGGAAGCTCTGGCCAAGGGGGAGGTGGAAGGGCTCCTGAACGAGGTGGAGGAGGAGTTCGCCAGGGTGGCCAGGGAGCAGGACGTCGTCGTGGTCGAGGGGACGGACCTGGTGGAGGCGTTCTCTGTGACGGACGTGAGCACGGTATCGGACATAAACATACACCTTGCCGAGAGGCTGGGTGCGAGGGTGCTCCTTGTCCTGGACGGGGGACCGGAGAAGAGCCCCGACGACATAATAACCGACGCCAAGATGAGCCAGAACTACCTCTGCAACCGGAGGCACTGCGACCTTCTGGGGGTTATAATAAACAAGGTGGACCGGGACAAGTACGACGATGTGAACACGAGGGTGAGGAGGGAGCTTAGGAAGGCCGGACTTGAGACCTTCGGCGTCGTGCCCCAGGCCCCGCTCTTGGGCAAGCCCCGGATGGACGAGGTGGCTGAGGCCTTGGGGGCGAAGGTCCTTTATGGGGAGGAGCACCTTTCCAACATAGCTATGCACACCATAGTGGCGGCCATGCACGTGAGGAACATGCTGAGCTACGTGGACGAAGGGACCCTGATAATAGTGCCCGGGGACAGGGACGATATATTGTTGGCGGCCGCCTGTGCTCCGCTCTCCAAGAACTCCCCATCCCTCGCCGGACTCGTGCTCACTGGGGGACTCTATCCCCACGAGAACGTCTGGAAGCTCGTGGAGGGTATACCGGGCATGCGCATACCTGTGCTCTTAGTCGAGGAGGATACCTACACCACCGTCTCCCGCATAAACGAGATAAGGCCCGCCGTAAGGCCGGACGATGAGAGGAAGCTTTCCCTCATAAAGGACCTGGTGGACAGGTACATAGACGAAAGAAGGCTATACGAGGCCATGCGCATACGTCGCACCCGGAAGGTGACGGCCCAGGACTTCCTGAACAGGATTGTGGAGCAGGCTACCTCCGATAAGAAGCACATAGTCTTCCCCGAGGGGGACGAACCGAGGACCCTCAGGGCCGTGGAGCGCATAGTTGCAAGGGGGGTGGCGGACGTCACCCTCTTAGGCGAGGAGGAGAGGGTCTACGAAAGGGCGAGGGAGCTGGGGGTGAACTTGAACGGTGTGGAGGTCATAGACCCCGGGAAGGCAGAACTCGAGGAGTTCACCAGGACCTTCTACGAACTTCGCAAACATAAAGGGCTCACCGTAGAACAGGCAAAAGACTACGTTATGGACCCCATATACTACGGCACCATGATGGTCTATATGGGCCGGGCGGACGGGCTCGTATCTGGGGCGGTGCATCCGACCGCTCACACGATAAGGCCGGCGCTCCAGATAATAAAGGCCAAGCCAGGAATCTCCGTGGTTTCGAGCGTCTTCTTCATGTGCCTGCAGGACAGGGTGGTGCTCTTCGGGGACTGCGCTATAGTTCCCGACCCCACGGCAGAGCAACTTGCGGACATAGCCCTCACGAGCGCCCAGACCGCGTTGGCCTTCGGGATAGAACCTTACGTTGCCATGCTTTCGTATGCTACGGGAAGTTCTGCCGAGGGAGGGTCCGTGGAGAAGGTGAGGAGGGCCACGGAACTCGTGAGGGAGAGGAACCCCGACCTTCCGGTCGAGGGCCCCATCCAGTTCGATGCGGCTTACGACAGGGAGGTGGCCAGGATAAAGCTTCCGGAAAGTCAGATAGCCGGCAAGACCACGGTCTTCATATTCCCGGACCTGGATTCGGGGAACATAGCTTACAAGGCCGTGCAGAGGTCGGCAGGGGCCATAGCCGTGGGGCCCATACTTCAGGGACTCAAAAAGCCCGTGAACGACCTTTCGAGGGGATGCTCTGTGGAGGACATATTTTATGTGACGGCGATAACCGTCGTCCAGGCGCAGGGAGGGTGAGGGAGTAGACAGTCGGTCTCCTGTCCCCGGTCGACAGACAAGGAGGCGGCGATGAGAGCATATGAGCTTTCGGTTAAGGTGACATCGGAAGGCAAACTTGATCTACCGGATGCTCTGTCGTCGTTGTTGCCCCGTGAGCAGATGGTCCGGGTGATCATCCTGGTTCCCGAACCGACGGGGGAAAGGGAGATTTGGTCTCGTCTGACGGCAGAGCAATTCTTTTCCGGGTATAATGAGGCCGATTCTATATACGATACGATCTAAGCAATGGAAAGTTATCGCCCAGGCGATGTCGTTTTGCTGTCTTTCCCGTTTGTAGATGTTGCGGGTGTGAAGCGACGTCCCGCTTTGGTCCTTTTGGATACAGGCGATGAAGACGTTATCGTTGCCCGGGTAACCAGCCAAGCAGCTCGAGGTCCTTTCGATGTTGAGCTTGTAGACTGGAGACAAGCGGGCCTGTTGCTACCCTCGGTTGTCCGGGTGCATAAGGTGGCCACATTGGAAAAACGATTGGTAGAACGAAGGTTAGGGATGTTGACATCTAAAGATTGGGAACGAGTACGGACGGCGATAAGAGATCTTTGGAAGTTTTAGCTTGAGTGCAATTTCGAAGATGGAGAGGATGACATTGGACGAGCTTGAGGATCTGTTGCGGGATTACTTCCAGGGCAAAAGGGAAGTTTTGAAGGTCATCCTGTTCGGCTCCTTTGCGGAGGGGACCAATACACGCAGGAGCGACGTGGACATAGCGGTCATTATGGATACCCGTAAAAGATTCCTCGAACGTTACGACGATTTTTCGGACCTCTACGAGGTCCTGAGGATACCGGTGGACCTGATCATTTGGACCCCACAGGAGGTTGAGAGGATAAAACATCGGCCTTTCGTGCGGGATGTGCTCGCCAAGGGAAAGGTGATCTATGAGCGAGGCGAAGAATAGGTACGAGGCGGAGCGGTGGTTGGCCACGGCTTTGAAGGACATAGAGGCTGCCCAGGTCCTCCGCAGGGAAGGGATCTACTCCCTGGCCTGTTTCCACGCACAACAGGCCGCCGAGAAAGCGGTCAAGGCCCTTTGGTATTTGGCCGATGCGGAGCCATGGGGGCATTCGGTACAGAAGCTGATAGGCGACCTTCGAGAGGTGGACGAGGGACTTTGGAAGCGGAACTTGCCGTAGCTTATGCCCAAGGCATCTTGGAGGAGGTGAGGGCGATCGTTAAAATGTGATGTCGGTCACTTTTCGTGGACCTGAAAGGTCTTATATTTGCGCCCAGGGACGAAAAAAGTACTTGACAAATGGGGGGTATAGTGTTATATTCCCAGTTTGTTAGTCCATTGTTTTCAACGGGAGGCTTGCAGCACCAAAAAAAGTACTTGACAAGCCTGAGGAGGTGTTTTTATATTTGTAGTTGATCATAGCTTTGGGGTCCCGAGGTGCCCTCGAAGGGGCTGGGGGCAAAAAAGTACTTGACAAATGGCTTGGAGGTTGTTATATTCTCCCCTGTCTTCTGAGCAAAACAAAATTAGGGGCCGTTCGTTGAACGGCTTAGAGAACAGGTTAGAAAGGAGGTGATGTAAAAAGTTAAGTTAAATTAGAAGCGTAGGTTTAAGCAGTTCGTTGAACTATAACGGAAAGGAGGGATGATGAGTAAGAAGTTGTTAGCTGTGGGCTTAGGCCTGTTGTTGATCGCGGGGTTAAGTACTACAGTATCTGCCCAGGCCCCCAACGTGATGGGCGTAAGTATCATCAGAGCTGATACTACTGCGTACGGGATCCTGGGTATAGATTCGCTGATCGTGGTGAAGGTCACCAGGACCGCGATGGCAGCAGGCGGTACACCGGACAGCATTTTAGTTTGTCTGTTGTCAGGGCCCGATACCCTCGTAGCAGATACGGTAAATGTCCAGGGTTGGACCAGCGGTACGATAAACCCCAGTATGCCCAACGGACTTGTTTATGGGGATAGTTTAGTAGTAGACGATCGTTTTTATACGTGGTACTACACCCTGGACCCGAGCCAAGAGGCTGACCTGCGCTACTTCTACGCTGGGGCCAGGTTCCAGGAAGGGGGCGTCTGGGGGAACCCTGGCACCTCCTCCATGGGCATCCGGATGGACGGGACCAGGGACGTAAGCAGCCAGATGATCACTGGGGTTGAAATAGAGGAGGGACTTACAACTGACGATACATTGAAGATAGGTTCCTCCTTTACGGCCAGGGTGGCCCTGACCACGGAGGCCCTTAACAAGTTCGCCTATCCGACCGATTCTCTGGCGAGCAAGCTCGAGAAGGTCGTCGTATACATGAGCCCTAAAGGGGTCGACACTGGGGTGGGCGTCCGTGGGGAGGTCGTGGCCGACGGGACCGAGGATACGGTCGACGTGACGGTCGTGATCCCGGACGGAGGGTTCCAGGGCCTCACCGAGGTGCAGGCCTACGCCTTCGTGCAGGACCTGGCCGGGAACCTGAGCGGTTCGACGGTCTCGCTCAACCCCCATGGTAGAGGTAGCACCAACACCTGGTGGGCCGACGGGACCAAGCCCTCGATCACCATAAACCATCCGGCCGAAGGCGGCTACTTCAACAACTATTACCACGTCAGCGCTCCGGATAACGACGACATAGCTGACTCCTCGTTCACCTACGCCCTTAGCGAGGACTGCGAATGGGTGAAGATAACCTGGAGCGGGTCCAGCTTCGACACCACCTTCCATCGTGGTGATCCCTACGCTGCTGCCGGAACCTACAACTTAGTCCCCGCTGGGCTGGCGGAGGGGACGTACGATGTGACCATCGAGGCCGAGGACTGGGCCGGCAACACGAACTCCGCCACCGTGAAGAACGTCACCTACGATAAGACCGATGTGAAGTTCGACAAGCTGTTCCCGCAGAGCACGGCCGTTGCGGGTGATGCGGGGATAGATACCCTGAACTACGACCTGGCCAAGGTGATGTTCGCCCTGAGCGAGGAAGCCGACAGCGTGGCCATCACCTACACGAAGGTGGGGACGGTGGGAGGCGCTGCCGGCGATCCGGAGCCGGAGCATACCTACGTCCTGGCAGATTCTGAGAGGACGTTGGTGGGCACGGTCCAGACCTTCACGGTGATCCCGGACACCGTGGACAGCACGATCTACCAGTTGACCCTGTACGCCAGGGACCACGCCGGCAACGTCACCGAGTACGACGCCGGCCAGTTCGTGTACCTCCGCTCCTTCGTGGAGCCTGTGATCGCCCAGTTCGAGGTGGAGGTGAATTCTACCAACTCCTCAGGGCCTGATGCCACGCCTGCCACAGGGGACACTGTGCTCGCCGGCGAGAGCATCACCCTGACCATCACGGCGAAGGCTTCCGACGGTCGTCGTGCCGTGACCTACGCCACGGGCGGCGTCCTGGTGAAGGCGGAGGGCGCCACTGGGGTGACCTGGTCCGGCACCGGCGTCACCGACCTCGGCGGTGGTGTGGCATCCTTGGACGAGGATGGGTGGGTCGGCGGCCAGAGGACGGTCACCATCACGGACACCGTGGCCGAGTCGTTCACCGTCACCGTGTTGGATACCCTCACCACCCCTGGTACGAGCTACACTGGGAGCATAGATCTCACGTGGCTCCCGGCGATGTTCACCCAGTACGAGGTGGTGGCTCCGGACACGGTCTACGTAGATTCTTCGTTTGCGGTGAACGTGCGGCCTATGGACAGGTACGGCAACACCAGCTTGCTGTATAGCGTGGGGCCGAGCACCTACAACGAATATCAGTTCGTCTGGGTGGCCTTCAGCGCCAACAAGCCCGGAACAACTCTGCCGCTGGGGCCGCAGAAGGTGCTGAAGGCGGCCAACGAGTTCACGGTGTTCGCCCCGTCGGTGGCGACGACGAACCTTATAATCTCGGTTAGGACCACCGACCAAGCTGGGACGATGATAGGTGTCGAGGAGGGCACCAGCGATCCCATAGTGGTCACCACGCCTCCTGTGCCGCCTGTGGCCGAGCTTGATGCTCCGGATTCGGTCTGGGTCGAGCCCTTGGGTGGCCAGGGGACCTTCGTGAGGGTGAGCTGGATACTCTCCGACGACAACCCTGGCCTCGGCGGGAACGACAAGGCCGTGGAGTACGCCATAGCGGCCTACGACCTTGATGGGAACCTCAAGTACCAGGCGGTCGTTCCGGCGCTCTACTTCCCCACCAACGTGCCTCCCACGAACATAGGCACGGTGGTGTTCTACACCTGGGAGGACACCGATTCCCTCAGGTACTATGTGTGGGCACAGAACAGGGGCATCCCGCTGGCTTCTGCGGCGTACTCGGTGCCGAAGAAGGCATACAAGAAGCTGGCGGACGGCTCTGTGCTCGTGATACCTGAGAAGGTGGCCGGGGCGGCCAAGTCCACGCCCGTGATGAGGTCCGCGGCCGCGGTATCCGAACCGGTGGCGGCTTACGACGGTGTGCCTCCTGCTCCCGTCGCTTGGGTGAGGGCTGTGGACACCCCGGCCGACGAGGGCGGGAAGATAACCGTGAGCTGGACCGCCTCTCCCGACGATAAGATGTTCGAGGTCTGGGGTTATCCTGTACGGGGTGTCACGGGGTACAGGATATACAGGAAGGCCTTGGGCGAGGAAGAGTTCCAGCTCGCAGGGACCGCTCCTGCCGGGGCTACCACCTTCGTGGACGAGGTCGGCGTGAACAACCAGACCTACATCTATAAGGTCTTCGCGGCCGATGCGTCCAACGAGGTGGCGTCCGAGGTAGAAGAGCAAGCGTTCGCCGCTGCCAACGTGGGCGTGCCCGTGGGCGACTTCACCTCGGACGGCATGGTCGGCTTCGACGACTTCTTTGCGTTCGTAACTGCCTTCGGCACCACTTCTGAGCAGGTCGAGTTCGATCCCCTGTTCGACCTCACCTCGGACGACAAGGTCGACTTCGAAGACTTCTTCGCCTTTGTGGAGCACTTCGGCGAGACGACCGGCGCTGCCAAGCAGGTCCCGGTTGTCCTCGGCATCAACACCGCCGCCAGGTTGCTCACCCAGGTCAAGGAGGACGGCTCCGACCTGGTGATAGATGCGGCGGTCGAGGGTGCCGTCGAGGCGAAGGGTTGCGGGTTCGTGCTCAAGTACGATCCGAGAGCGTACGAGTTCGTCAGGGCGGAGGCCTCGACCGACCTGCCCATGCTGGTCAAGGACGAGGGTGGTGAGCTGGCCTTCGCATATGCGGTTGGTAAGCCCACGAGCGAGGCCCTGAAGGTCAGGTTCTACTTCAGGCCTAAGGACGAGCTCGGAGGGGCCATAAACGTCCTCAGGGCCGTGGTGGCCGATCCGTTCAACCGGCTCAACCCCGTCGAGGTCCTGCGCCAGACGATCGTGGCGCCGAAGGCCTTCGCTCTGGGCCAGAACCGTCCTAACCCCTTCAACCCCACGACTGTAATAGAGTACGTGCTTCCGGAGTCCGCTCCCGTGAAGCTTGAGGTCTACAACCTGCTCGGCCAGGTCGTGAGGACCTTGGTGGACGAGGAGCAGATGGCCGGAAGGTACAGCGTGGTGTGGGACGGCAGGGACGACCTCGGCCGTGAGGTGGCCAGCGGCATCTACTTCTACAGGCTCTCGGCCGGGAAGTTCCACGCCGTTCGCAGGATGGCTCTGGTCCGGTAGCGGTGGAGGGTTTGGGGGATGGGGTGCAAGGCCCCATCCCCCCTTTTTTCAGGGAGGGATGGCTATGAGGGCGTCGATAGCTTTCGTTGCGGTCTTAGCCATGGTCGCTGTGGCGTCCGCGGGGGAAAACGAGGGCGCCATCGTGAGCATGATGAAGCCCGTGGAGACCACGTTCCTGCATCCGGGCGACGTGGTAACGGTCGAGGTCTATGGGTCCGGCCTTGTGAACGCTAAGGGGTTCTCTGTGGTATTAGAGTACGATACCGACCGCTTGGTTTACGTCGACGGGAGCTTCGATTACAGCGGAGGTCTGTTCGACGGCGCCATATCCCCGGGCGCGGCCGCTATAGGGAACACAGTCGAGATAGGAGCAGCCTTCCTGACCGGAGGGGCCTCTGGAGATGGACTTTTGGGCAAGCTTCAGTTTAAGGTCTCCGATGGGGCCACTTCGGGCGATTCTTTCATAAAGGTGAACTTGGCCAAGTTCCTGAACCAGGACGGGACCAAGGACGAATGGAGGCCTCCCAGGCTCGTGGCCACCCTGGTCAAGGTAAGGCTGGTGGCGGCAGAGGAAGCTACCTGGGGGGAGGTCAAGGCGAGGATGAGGTAGTCCGGTGTGAACTTCCTGTTTGGAAGATAGCCCAGTGGCTCCTGCCGCTGGGCTATCCTCTTGATGATGGGAGGGGATATAGTATGAAATGGGAGCAGATAAAGGAGAAGTTCGATGGTGAGTGGGTCCTGATCGAGTGTATCGAGGTGGACGATTCGTTTCAAGTCGTGGAGGGGGAGGTCCTATATCATGACCCTGATAAAGATAAAGTATATCGGAAGTTGTTGGAATTAAGGCCTAAAAGGTATGCGATAGAATATGTAGGGGAGATTCCCAAGGACTTAGCAGTGATGCTATGAAGGTGTATAAGGTTCAGATGGTTGGTAATCTTATGGTGGTGAGAGCCTATTTAAGGGGACCGGAAGCAGAGGCTTATCCCAGATTGTTAGTTGACACCGGTTCGACTTATACTATCATCGCTCATGAGCTTCTGGAATCCATCGGGTGCTCTCCTGCCTTGGCCAAAGAGCGGAGAAGAGTTACCACTGCAAGTGGGTATGAGATGCTTCCGGTTGTGCAAGTCCAGCAGTTCAGGTGCTTAGGGCAGTCTATGGAGGATACCTATGTGTTGGCTCACACCTTTCCTTTCGGAACGTATGTGGATGGTTTGTTGGGCATGGATTTCATGAGGCGTTTTTGGCTTGAGATAAGGCCTTTTTCAGGAGAGATCGCCGTGCGGGATGAGACACCATAAGTTCTTGCAGGTTACAATCTCACACAGGCAGGCTCAAAGCCTGCTTTTGTTATTTTCCCCGGAGCTTGCGTACGGCCTCCAGAGGGTCGTCGGTTCCGAAGATGGCGTTTCCTGCGACCAATATCTCGGCCCCGGCGGATACGGCGAGGGGAGCGGTTTCCGGGTTTATGCCTCCGTCCACCGCTATGGGAAGGGAAAGGCCCTCCTTTAAGATGCGCTCCCTTATACGGGCGACCTTTCCCAAAGTCTCCGGGATGAGCCTTTGGGCTCCGAAGCCGGGGTGGACGGTCATAACGAGGAGGAGGTCCACCTCACCGAGCCATGGGAAGGCCGCTTCTTCTGAGGTCTCGGGGTTGAGGACCAAGCCGGGTTTGGGGCCCAGGGAGCGTATTTGGGAGAGCAGACCGGAAGGCTCAGGAACCGCCTCCAAGTGGAAGAGGAGCAGGTCTGCGCCGGCCCGTGCGAAGGCTTCGGCGTACTTGGAAGGATCGGTTATCATGAGGTGGACCATGAGGGGGATGGGGGTTATGCGGCGCACGGCCTCCACCACGAGGGGGCCGAAGGTTATGTTGGGCACGAAGTGGCCGTCCATGACGTCCAAATGGAGCATGTCCGCTTCGGGCTCCACCTTTCTGATTTCCCTTTCGAGACATGAAAAGTCGGCCGAAAGGATCGACGGGGCGACCTTGACTTTCATCGTTGCAAAGTCCGCTCTAATAGCTCCGCCGTCTCGTCCGATGTGAGGGGAGGGGGGTCCATCGGCCAGCCCCTCTCCTCGAGGAGGCGGGAAAGGACGACGGGCTGGGGGGGACCGAGGCCCACCTCCTCGATCTTCGGATCGGATAGGACATCCCGGACCTGACCGTATCTCCACACCCTTCCACCGACGAGCACGACCACGCTTTCTACGAGCTCCGCCACGAGGTCCATGTCGTGGGATATGAGCACGAGGGTCCTCCCCTCCCGGTGGAGGGACCTCAGGACCTCCGAAAGGCCCCTCGTTCCCTGAGGGTCCAGGCCTGCTGAGGGTTCGTCTAAGATGAGGACTTCCGGGTCCATAGCTAGCACACAGGCTATCCCTACCCTCCTAGCCTCCCCACCGCTGAGGGAGAACGGAGAACGGGGGGCGAAGGTTTGGGGGTCCAGGCCCACGAGGGAGAGGGCCTTTCTGGCGGAGGATTCCGGATCCGGAAGGTCGAGGTTCCTCGGGCCGAATGAGACCTCCTCGATGACGGTCTCCTCGAAGAAGCCCTCCTCCGGGAACTGGAAGGAGAGGCCGACCTTCCCCCTCTTTACCTTCCTCCCGTCCAAAAGCACCTCGCCCTCGGTGGGCCTCATGACCCCTGAGAGGATCTGGGCGAGGGTGGTCTTGCCAGAACCTGTGGGGCCGACGATGGCGAGGAACTCCCCCTCCCCGACCCTGAGGTCCACATCCCTGAGGGCTTGAGGGGGGTAGATGTGGGATACGTTCCGGCAGACGAGGTGGGGAGGATGTAGGGGAGCGGGGGAGCAGGGGAGCTTAGGGGCGAAGGAGCGGGGGAGCAACGGGGACAGGGCGTCGGCAAGTTCCTCCAAGGTGGGGGTCCAGGGGGGGAGGGGAAGGCCGAGGGAGCGGAGGCGGTGGTTGAGGAAGACGGGAAAGGGGGCACGGAGGCCCCAGCGGGCCAGCCTTTCGGGGTCGTCCAGAACTTCGCTCGGGGGGCCGTCGGCCACGAGCTCCCCTCGGAAGAGCACCACCACCCTTTCGGCCTTCAGAGCCTCCTCAGGGCGTTGGGTTATCCATATCACGGAGATTCCTTCCTCGGAAAGTTCGTCCGCCGCCCTTTCCACCTCCTTCCTTCCCTCAGGGTCGAGGAAGGAAGTGGGCTCGTCCAGGATGAGGTACCTGGGGCGCATGGCCCAGA
>QNCW01000055.1 GCA_003645885.1 Candidatus Latescibacterota bacterium
AACTTCCCATACCAAAAGCGGCCTTCCGGAGATGTCCACCACGGCCCTTGCCAATGCCTCGTCCATGGGCGCATAAGCCTCCCCGAACCGAGCGATCCCCGAGCGGTCGCCCAAGGCCCTGTCCAAGGCCTCGCCTATGCAGAGACCCAAGTCCTCGACAGTATGGTGCCCGTCCACTTCCAGGTCCCCCTTACACTTCACCTCAAGGTCGAAGAACCCATGGCGGGCGAAGGCCTCCAGCATATGGTCGAAGAAACCTATGCCCGTGCCGCCCTTAAAATCCCCGGAGCCATCCAAGCAGAAACGGACTTGGATGTCGGTCTCGAAGGTCCTCCTGCTCACCTCGGCCATCCTCATATGTCCTCCTCAGCGCTTCGGCCTGAGGTCTACCACCTCGGCACCTTCCGGAACTTCGAAGTCGAACATCTTCCCCTCGAGCTTGGGATTTATCTTCACGTTCTTCAAGAGGTACGTGGTCTCGTTCCCGATCTCGTCCGAGTAGGAAAGCTTGCGCACAACCCACCTCCTCCCGTCCACCCAGAGGAATACCTCCGTCCCCTCCTCCGGGTCCTTGGGGACCAGCTTTATGAGGTGACACCTTCGCCCCGACACGCTGTCCGGACGGATGTAGTAGGGGACGTAACCCTCAAGGTAGTCGGAGATCAGATCCTTAAGGGTGGGGGAGAGGTTCCTGTCCCCGTAGCTCGTCACGAGGACCTGACCTGCGGCCGGGGTGTAGTTCCAGACCGTCTCCCCGTCGCAGACCACGAGCCTTTCCGGCGTCTCTATCCTGAAGAGGTTGGGCTTCCGGAAGAAGATCTTCCCCTCCTCCTGCCTCTCCTCCCCGACGAGCTTCCAGCAAAACTTATACGTGAACTCCGCTGAGAAGCTCTTGAGCTTCTTGTAGCGCTTCTGGAGCCTGGAGAGGACGTCCTGGCCTGTGAGGGCGAAAGTCGTCCCGGCCAGGAGGAGCCCCAAGGCGATCGTCCTACGCACCTGCGGAACCCTCCACCTCGTATTTCCCCTGGATCCCCTTTATCTCCTTACCCCTAACTGCATAAAGGGAACCGAACTTTGAGGCGAGCCTGGCCGCCTCCTCGGGGTACTCGTCTATGAGGTTCTTCCTCTCCCTCGGGTCCTCCACGAGGTTGTACAGTTCGTCCGGCTCCCCCTCGGGCCTGCGGATGTAGCTCCAAGTTTTGTCCCTTATGCACCTGTCCGGAGCTCCGTAGTACCCCGTGATTATCGCATCCCTTACGAATTCCTCCTCCCCCCGGATCAGGGGCATGAGGCTCTTCCCGTGCATGGCCTCTGTGTCCTTGCCCAAGCCTATGGCGTCCAAGATGGTCGGCAGCACATCGTGGAACTGGGCGAGGGCGTCCAGCTTCCTCCCCCCGTACTCCCCTCCTGGGAACCGGATCATGAACGGCACCTTCAAAAGTTCGCTGTACATCCTGTCCCCTCCCTTGAGGAACTTCCCGTGGTCCGCCAAGGGATGTCCGTGATCCGCCGAAAGCACGATGATGGAGTCGTCGTAGTACCCATATTCCTTAAGGGCCTCGAGGAGCTGGCCTATGTAGTGGTCAACATATGCCACCTCCCCTGCATAAAGCCCCCTTATGTACCGTATCTCATCCTCCGAGAAGTGGGCCGAGGCCGGGCCGCCCGGAGGAAGGATGAGCCGTTTGCCTGTCCAGTTCGGGTCGGTGTACCTGTCGAACTCTGGAGGGGGGAACCAGGGCTCGTGGGGATCGAAGGAATCCACCCAGAGAAGTACAGGCTTCCGCCCCCTGTTCTCCTCCAGCCAGCCTATCGCCTCCCTTACGAGCCGGGCGCAGTAGTAATCCTCGGTCCTGCGGATGGACTCGAGGTTTACGAGGCAGGTCTCCACCAGCCTCTTCCACTCCTCGGTATAGGAATCCTTCACGAAGTCCTCAAGCTTGAACCTTCTGAGGGGGCCGGAGCGGTAGGGGTCGTACTCCTGGCCCCTTATCCACCGCCACACCCTGAAGGACCGGTGGAGGTTATAGCCTGGCTTGAAGAAGTGGTAGCAGTCCGTGAAGAGGGCCGTTAGATACCCCTCCTCCGAAAGGATGTCCGCTACGGTCCTGTCCTCAGGTGTCAGGGGCTGCCATGGCCTGAAGGGTAAGGTCCTCTGGCCTGTCATCCACTGCGTACGGACGGGTATGGTGGGAAGGGCTTCCGGGTACATGTTTTCGAAGGCCACGCTCTCCCGGGCAAGTGCGTCTATGTTCGGTGTTTCCACGGGACACCCCTCCCAACCGTAGAAGCTTACATGGTCCTGCCTTAAGGAGTCCACCACTATAAATATCACCGATGTCATCCCACCTCCTCGTGAAACAGCGGCTGGAGCAGACATACCCCTCCCGTCACATCCCTGACCTCCACCCTGACCCACCTCCTGCCCTCGACGGGAAAAGTGAAGCCCTTCTTTCCCTTCACCTCGGGCGGCGGTTCCTCCCTGTACAGGACCTTCCCCTCCGAGACCACCTCCACCTCCTCAAGAGGGAAGGTCCAGTCCAGCCCGAGCCACAGCTCTCCGTCGAACAGCCTGTACGTCGTCGCCAGGACCTCCCCGGTGGTGAGGAAGTGTCTGCCCTCCCTCAGGGAGCCGACGAGCCCAGGCACGTCCGACGCCTCGACGTAGTTGACCAAACCTCCTACACCGAGCATGTACACCCTGAGCCCCCGTTCCAACAGGGACTCGTACCTCCTCAATTCTTCCTCGATCCCCGAAAGCCCGAAGAGCTTTATATCCGGGCTCCAGAGGTCCCGGACCTTCCTCGGTGGGAGGTCGCAGTTGCAGAGCCTTGCCAGGACCCCTCCGGCCTCGTGGACCCTCGCTGCGACCTCGTCCAGGCATCCTTGCCCCTCGACCTCGCCCTCGGGGACGATGTAGAGTCCCTTCCCCCCGATGTGCCCCCTGCGCCCCGGGCACCTCACATCCCGGCCGAGGTGTACCGCACCCTCGACCTCCCCTCCCCAGGCCACGTCCGCTCCCGAGCGAAGGGGGGAACCCTCCCTCGGGACGACCAGCACCCTGTGTCCCGTAAGCCTCCTGTACTCCCGGACCTTGAGGTCCTCGACCATCCCCTCGAACTCCTCGGGGGGCCACGTTCCCAGGTAGTAGACCACCGGGAAGGACCGGGCCTCCTCAAGAGCAAGTCCCGCGCAGGCGGTCCAATCCTCCCTGGCCTCGACGCGGAACCTCCCCCCCGGCCTCGGGCACAACATCCCCAACCCGAGCCTCCCGTCCCAGAGGTAGAGGAAGGGGGAGTCGGAGACGAGCTTCCCTTCCAGCTCCGAGAGCGAGCACCTCCCCCCCTCCCAGTGGACCTCCTTGAACACGTTCCTCCCAGGTCCCGTCCTGAACCCGAACCACAACCTCTCCACGCTCCTTACGGGCAGGTCCACCCTCAGCTCCTCCACGAACAGGGGAAGGCCCTCGTAGAAGGTGTACACAAGCTTCCCCGAAATGGGCCCCAGGACGAAGGTCCCGAGCGTAAGCTCCGCCCTAAGTTCGTCGGCCTCCACCTCCCACCTCACGTCCTGGAGCCGGGAGGTGACCACCTTCCCTTCCACCTCGGCCCTGTACCTCGGCTGGCCGTCGAAGACGACCCTCGGGGAATCCCTTCCCCCTCCGCAGGAAAGCCTGACCATCCTCCCGGACGCCCCGACCCTGTCGAAGGCCACCTCGAGTGGAACGCCCTCCCATTCCCAACTTACGACGAGCAGCTCCCTGCGTTCCCCTACCTCCATCCCCTCTCCCTCACGAAGAGCCTGTACAGGCCCTTGATCACGAGGTTAGGCTCCACGACCTCGGGCCTTACCTCCAAGGCCGGAAGGATGAAGTCCAACCCCCCTCCCGTGGCCACCACCTTCGCACCCCCGATCTTCCTCACGACCCTCCTTACGAGCCCGTCCACCAGGGACGCCGTCCCATATAGGAGCCCCGATCTTATGCAGTCCTCCGTAGAGCGTCCTAAGAGATCTGCCCCAGGTTCCGGCTCCGTCGGAGGGAGTAGGGATGTGCCCTGGTGGAGGGCCGAGGCCATGAGCTTCGGGCCGGGAGCTATGATCCCACCCAAGAAGGTGCCCCCGTCCGAGACGGCATCCACGGTTATGGCCGTCCCCACGTCCACGACCACCACCCTCCCTCCTACCGTATGGTAAGCCTCGGAAGCTGCCGAGAGCCTGTCTACCCCGACGGAGTTCGGGTCGTCGTAAAGTACTTCAAGCCCCCAGTCCGACCTCCCGGAGGCGATGAGGGGGTCCAGCCCTAAGGACCTCCCGAGCGCCTCAGCCCAAAGCTCCGACGCATCCCTCACCACCGAGCCCAGGACGACCCCCTCAATTCCTGCGGGGATAGCCCTCAGGGCATGATCCGGCTCGTCAGGAGGGACGGTCGTCCTCCAGGTGAGCTTCCCCTTGCGGAAAGCCCCTAAGTGAGCTGCGGAGTTCCCTATGTCAACTACGAGGACTTCCACGGAGCCTTCCGTAGACCTCCTCGATCCTCTCCAATATCTCCCGTAGCAGGTCCTCCGCATCCCAATCCTTGCCGGTCTCTAGGAATAGGGAGGTCGCCACCTCCCTAAGTTCGGGAGGAAAGTCCTCCCTCCTCTGAAGCAAGTTCACCCCGAACCCCACGATGTACGCTCCCGTGCTCCTTTCCACGAGCACCCCTGCGAGCTTCCTCCCTCCGACCGTAACATCGTTCGGGAACTTGACCTCCGCCTCGACGCCTGCTACCTCCCTCAGGGCCCGGGCTATGCCGAGCGCTATCCAGGAGGAGAGGTCCCCCCCGACCTCACCTTCGGGCCTCAGTATCAGGGAGGCCCATATCCCCTTCCCCTCGGGGGAATGCCAGCTCCTTCCCCACCTTCCCCTCCCCTCGGTCTGCTCGTCCGCAAGGACGAGGGTCCCCTCCGGAGCCCCCTCTTCTGCGAGCCTGAGGGCCACGTCGTTCGTTGAAGTTACGGTATGGTACCTATACAGGGGAACTCCGAACATCCCTCTCGGTCCCTCAGATAAATTGAACTTAAAGGGGAATATAACGATTCCTACGGGGAGATGCAACACTACTCGTAGGCCATCCCCCCGTGCTCCCCCCTTCCCTGGGCCACCTCAACGGCGTGGGCCAGGGCGTCCCCTACGGCCTTTAGACATTCCAGGGCGCCCTTGGGGTTTCCGGGTAGGTTGACTATAAGCGTGCCACTTAGGACCCCTGCCTCCCCCCGGCTGAGCATCGCAGTAGGGGTCCTCTTGAGGCCTTCGGCCCTCATCGCCTCGGGGATCCCTGGGACCCTCCTCTCCACGACGTCCAAGGTGGCCTCTGGGGTCACATCCCTCGGGGAGAGGCCTGTCCCGCCCGTGGTGAGTATGAGGTCTACCTTCCCCGAAAGCTCCCGGAGCCTTTCGGCTATCCTCTCCCTCTCGTCCGGGAGGACCTCCAGAAGGGCCACCTCCCAACCCCTGGCCCTTACGGCCTCGGCCAAGGCCGGGCCGCTTGCGTCCTTCCTCGTGCCCCTGAAGGCCCTATCGCTTATCGTAAGCACGGCGACCTTCATATACCACGACCTCCATCCCCGGTCTCACCTTGCCCCCCTTCAGGACCCTCGCGAAGACCCCTTCCTTCGGCATCACGCAGTTCCCCAAAAGCTTATATATAGCACACCCCACGTGGCACTCCTTCCCTATCCTCGTTATCTCTAAGAGCACCTCCCCCACCTTAAGCCTCGTGCCCACGGGAAGCTCGGCCAAGGGCAGGCCCTCGATGGTAAGGTTCTCAGCGAAGCTTCCGGGGCCTATCTCGAAGGTCCCGGCCTTGGGGCAGACCTTGCCCCTGAGGACCTCCCTCTGCCTCTCTATTGCCTCGAGGGCCAGCAGGCTCACCTGCCTCTCGCCGGGTCCTGCGTGCACGTCCCCCACGAGCCCCCATTCCTCCCTAAACTCAGCCTCGGGAACGGGGACCTTGGGCACCCTCTTCCTTTTGCTCACGTTGACCGAGACCACCTTACCTCTCATCCCTCCTCCAAGTTCCGCTCTTGCCTCCCCTCTTCTCGACGAGGCGGACCTCCGCTATCTCCGCATCCCTGCAGGTCCCTTTGACCATGTCGTATATGGTGAGGGCGGCCACGGAAGCGGCCACCATGGCCTCCATCTCTACCCCTGTCCTGGAGAAGGCCCTCACCCTCGCCACGACCTCGGTCCTCTCCCCCTCGACCCGGATCTGGACGTCGACCTTCCCGAGCTCTATGGGATGGCAGAGGGGTACAAGTTCCGGGGTTCTCTTGGCTGCCATTATGCCGGCTACCTTGGCGACCTCGACGGCATCCCCCTTCGGAAGGTCCCTCAGCCTCCTCGAAAGCTCCCCCGGGAGCTTGACCACCGCCCTGGCAACGGCCTCCCTGAGGGTCGGCTCCTTGGTTGATACATCTACCATCCCAGGCATTCAACCTCCTATCAACCTCATGCTTCCATGGAAAGTTCCGTACCTTAAAGGCTTATATTTTACAACCCTTCTGAACGCCTCTTCGATCTTCCCCTCCCCGATGGCTCGGACCATGTCCTCGCCGAAGTCCGAAGTGATGCACGGCACGAGCTTCCCCTCCGCCGTGACCCTGAGCCTGTCGCACCTTTCGCAGAAGGGACGGGTTATGGGGGTTATGAGGCCCACTAAGGCCCCGTCCCTCCTGAAGTATTCGGCTGGGCCTGAGCCCACGACCTCCACATCCTCGCCCGGCCCGAGCCTCTTCAGAACTTCGTCGGCTGGCACGAGCCCGTCCTCTATCCCGAACGGCATGACCTCTATGAACCTGACGACGACCCCCTTCTCCCTGGAGAACCTTACGAAATCCTCCACCTGGGAGTCGTTCATCCCCCTCACCAGGACCACGTTGACCTTGACGGGAAGTAGCCCCTCCCTCAAGGCGGCGTCCACGCCCTCCAGAGCACGGTCCAGGGCGTCGACACCCGTCATCCTCAGGTAGAGCTCCCGGTCCAGGGCTGGAAGGCCGATGTTGACCCTCCTGAGGCCCGCCCTCCTGAGGTCACGGGCCGAGTCCGAAAGTTCTATCCCGTTCGTGGTGAGCGAGAGGTCCCCGGGGCCCAACTTGGATATCCTGCCGACTATCTCGGGCAGGTCCTCCCTCAAAAGCGGTTCCCCCCCGGTTATCCTGAAATTGTATATCCCGAGGCTCAGGGCCACCTCGGCCAGCCTCCCGAAGTCGGAGGGGGAAAGGGGGGAGTCACCGCCCTCGGCCTCCCCACAGTATACGCAGGCAAGCTGGCACCTGCCCGTGACCGAGAGCCTCAGGTACCTTATCCTCCTGCCTCCCGGAGCCTCGAGCATCCCGCCTCCAACGATATAACGTCCACGACATCCCCAGGCCCCAAGGATTCCCCCTCTCCGACAACGACGAAGCCGTCTGCCCTCGAAAGGGAAGCTATATCGGCCGAGCCGTGGCTTTGGACGGGCGCGGCCCTCCATCCCTCCCCATCCCTCAGGAGCCTGCAGGGCCTGAGGGCCGTCCTGTCGCCCCTGTTGGAAAGCTTTCCATCGAGGACCGCCTTAAGGGGTAACAGCTCCCCGACCTCGAACCCGGCCATCTTGCGGAGGGCGGGCTCCACGAAGAGGAGGAAGGCCACTACGGTGGATACGGGGTTCCCAGGAAGTCCGAAGAGAACGCCTCGGGAGTGTACCCCGAAGAGGGTGGGCTTCCCCGGCTTCATGGCCACGTTGTGGAAGACGATCCTCACGCCGAGCCCCTCCAGGACTTCCGGCACGAGGTCGTACTTCCCCACGCTCACCCCGGCCGAGACCAGGACCACGTCCGCTCCATCCATCCCGAGCTTTATCCTCCTCCTCAGTTCCCCTGGCTCGTCCCTGGATATCCCGAGGCTTTCGGCCTCAAAGCCGCAACTCCTGCACAGCGCCAGGAGGGAATGGGTGTTCACATCCCTTATCTGGCCCGGGCCGGGAAACTTCCCTAAGTCCACGAGTTCGTCCCCCGTGGCCACTACCGCAACCTTGGGCTTCCTGAAGACCTTTATCCTCTCGGCCCCCACGGCGGCTAAAAGCCCCACCTCGGGCGGACGGAGCGGGTGTCCACGACGGAGGACCACTTCCCCCTTCCTCACTTCCTCCCCCCTGAGACATACGTTCTCCTTGCCGGCCTTCAGTATCCTTACCCTTCCATCTGGGAGGGGCTCCGTGTGCTCCTCTATAACCACCAGATCTGTCCCCTCGGGGACGGGTGCTCCGGTCATGACCCTCGTGCACTTGCCAGGGGAGAGGGGCATCCTCGGAAAGCTCCCGGCGGACACATCTTCCAGTACCTCCAAGACCGCAGGAAGCTCGCCCACGTCCTCGGCCCTGACAGCGTACCCGTCCATGGCGGATCTGTCGAAGGGAGGAAGGTCCACGTCGGAGGCCACGTCCTCGGCCAGGACATGTCCCACGGCCTCGTCCAACGGGACCTCGACCTCCCCGAGGGGACGGACCTCCTCCAAGGCCATCCTCCTGGCCTCCCATATCGAGATCATACGCCCTCCTAACGCAGCAGTTCCCGTACCTCAGGGCTCGCAGGATGCATCACCACCTCCTCCACCCTTCCGCACTGTACGAGCTTCCCATCCATCATGACCCCGACCCTATCCGCCAGGGAGAACACATCTTCCCTGTCGTGGGTCACGTGCAGAACGGTGAGATTAAGCTCTCGGTTTATCCTCCCCAGCTCCTCCCTCAGGGAGCGCCTGAGCGGCGGGTCGACGGAGGAGAGCGGTTCGTCCAAGAGCAACGCTTGGGGACCTACCGCCAACGCCCTACAGAGGGCCACCCTCTGTCGCTCGCCCCCCGAGAGGGTGTCCGGCTTCCTTTCGGAAAGTTCCCTTATCCCCAAAAGCTCCATCATCTCGTAGGCCCTGCGCCTCGCCTCCCCTTCCCCCATCCCCTTGGCCCTGGGGCCGTACATGATGTTCTTCAGGACCGTCATGTGGGGGAAGAGGTCCTGGTGCTGCGTCACGAGTCCCACACCCCTCTCCTCGGGAGGGAGGAAAGTTATCTCCCTTCCGTTCAGGTATATCCTGCCGGAATCCGCCCTCCTGAGCCCTGCGACGACCTCCAGAAGCACCGTCTTGCCTGCCCCCGTGGGCCCCACCATCACGAAGTACTCCCCCTCGTCAACCTCGAGGTCTATCCCCCCGAGCACGAAATCGCCCGCCTTGGCCCGCACCCCTTCAATCCTCACCATGTCTCCTCCCCGCTACCATCTGCACCCCTACGAACGTCCCAAGGCAGGCCGCCATGAGCAGGACGGCCACCGGCTGGGCGTACCTGAGGCCGTAGGCCTCGAGCCTTTCGAAGAGAAGGGTGGATGCGACCATAGGATGGTAGGCCAGGACCACTACGGCCCCGAACTCGCTTATCCCCCTGGCCCACATCATGAGGCATCCCGAAAGTATCCCCCTCCAAGCCAGGGGGAGGCTCACCGTCCAGAAGGCCCTCCAGGGCGAGGCTCCGAGGGTCCTCGCAACCCCCTCCATCCTCGGGGGGACCCTGTCGAACGCCTCCTTGGCCGAGGCCACGAGGAAAGGAGCGCTCACGAAGAGCATAGCTAAGACCGTCCCCGGCACGGACGAGACGAAGTTCAACCCCAACCCCCCGAGGATTCTCCCTAAGAACGAATTCCTCCCGAAGGTCACAAGAAGCGCTACCCCCGCCGCTAAATGGGGCACGACTATGGGGAGCCTTATCGCCCCCTCCAAGAGCCCTTTAAGGGGGAAATCCTTCCTGCTCAGGATGTAGGCCAAGGGAACGCCCGCTACAAGCCCTATGAGCGTGGATATCCCAGATGCGTAGAGGGTGAGTCCCACGCTCCCGAGCACCTCGGGGTCGCCGAGGGCCTCACGGAGGGCCGAGGGCTCCGAGGAGGCGAACATCCCCACGATGGGGACGCAGAGGAATAATATCAAAAGAGCTGCAGGGACGAGCAGGACGAGGTGCCACATCTCGGCCTCCTCAGGATTTCGACGTAGCCTCCTCTCCGAGCTTCTCCAACTGCTCGGAGGTCCCGAGGGCTATGAGGGTGTCCCCCGCCTCGAGGGGCCTGTCCGGGGATGGGTTCGTGAGCAGCTGACCCGAGGCGGTCTTGACCGCTAAGACCACCGCCCCGGTCCTCCCCCTGACGTCCGCCTCCCTCAGGCTCCTGCCCTCAAGCTCCGAACCCGGCCTTATCTCCACCTCCTCGAGGCTCCACCTTACCTCGTCCCCCCTCATGACGGTGTCGAGGAACTCGAACACAGTGGGCCTCAGTGCGGCAACCGCTATCCTCCTTCCGCCTATGGCGTACGGCGTTATCACCCTGTCCGCACCTGCCTTGAGCAATTTCTTCTGGCCCACCTCGGTCTCCGAGCGGGCGACGATGAAGAGGTCCGGATTGAGGCTCCTGGCCGAAAGGATTATGAAGACGTTTTCAGCATCGGAGCTTGCCGCTGCCACGAGCCCCTTCGCCCTTCCCACCCCGGCGGACTCCAGGACACCGTCGTCCGTCGCATCCCCCTGGACGACCAGAACTCCCGCCTCGCGGAGCTCCCTTACGACGTCCGGGTCCCGTTCTATCACGACGAACGGGACCTCGAACCGTGCGAACTCCGCAGCAACTTCCCTCCCTATCCTTCCGTACCCGCAGATGATGAAGTGCCCCTCCATAGCTCCCACCTTTCGCTCCATCTTCCATCTCCCTAATAGGTCCCGCAACTCTTCGCCTACCACGACCTCCACCAAGTTCCTCAGGAACCACATGGCCACCCCGACCCCCACGAGCACCATGACCACGGTGAAGGCCCTTCCTGCATCGGAAAGTGGCTTCACCTCCCCGAAGCCGACGGTAGTGAGAGTTATGACGGTCATGTAGAGGGAGTCGAACCAATCCAACCCCTCTATCAGGTGGTATCCCAACAGGCCCACCACAAGCAGGGCTGCAAGGGATATCAGGGAAAGCTGGAACTGTCGGACTATGCTCATCTCCTCAGCTTCGGAGGCACATCTCCCTCGAACCTCGGCGGATCGAGGGGGACCTGGCCGCACCCACGGACTATCCCGGCCCCGTCCTCGGAGAGCACGAACTTCACGAACTTGAGGGCGAGCTCGGGATGGGGAGGGTCCTTCGGGACCGTTAAAGCGTAGGCTATTGGCCTTCCCCGCTTCACTATGCGCTCCCCGGGCCTTTTACCTTCAATTTCCACCGAGGCCCTGCTGTACAGGTCCTCGGACGATGGGTCGCCGAGGTTCACCTGGGGTGGGAGCTTGACGAACCTGAGCTTGTGCTGGAGCGCCACCGAGAGGTACAGGAACGCACAGTCCAGGTCCCCGGTCTCGAGGAGCGGCAGGAGCGCTTCGCTGTTCGGACGGATGTTCTCCCGGGGGCATGCCTTAGAGAGCCTTTCCGCAAGCCCGGGTACTCCATAGTAGCTTTCCGCAAGCTGCCAGACCATGAGCGTCCTGTACCCGCAGGGGTCAATCTCCTCGTCCCCCCTCCCGAAGGAGACTTCGGGCCTCAGCAGGACTTCGTACCAGTCGTCGGTCCCCATTTCCCCCTTGAACTTAGGGCTCAGGGCCACCACCATCTCGTTCGTGGCGAATATGGCGTACCATTCGGCGTGCTCGGGCATCATCAGGTCCTCTATCACTGTGTAGTCGCTCACGGCGACCACATCCGCCCTCCTCCCGAGCTGGACGACCTTTCGAGCTGCGAGCCTGCTCCCCGATGCCTCGCACACGACCCTCACCCCCGTCCTCCTGCGGAACTCATCCCCCAGCCTCTTGAAGGGCACGGAGAGGCTCCCTGCGTGGAACACGATGACCTCCC
>QNCW01000056.1 GCA_003645885.1 Candidatus Latescibacterota bacterium
CCCCGTGGAGCGCACCGGCGTCCCTTACGAGCTTTTAACCCCCACAGGTGCCGCTATCCTCACCACCCTCGCCGAGGGCTTCGTGGGCCCTTTGATCCTTAAGGCCGAAAGCGTAGGCTACGGCGTGGGCAGCAGGGACATCCCCGAGCTTCCCAACCTCCTCAGGGTCCAGATAGGCCAAAGGGAGGAGAGCTACCGGCACGACAGGACCGCCGTCCTCGAGACCAACATAGACGATATGAACCCGGAGCTATACGGGTACCTTATGGAGAAGCTCTTCGAGGAGGGGGCCCTGGATGTGTACTTCACGTCGGTGGCGATGAAGAAGGAGAGGCCCGGGGTCCTGGTCAGCGTCCTCGCCCCTCCGGAGAGCATCTCCCGTATAGCTGAGGTCCTCTTCCGTGAGACCACGACCTTAGGGCTCAGGGTCTCCTACGTCGACCGACTGAAGCTCCAAAGGAGCGAGAAGACCGTGCGTACCCCATGGGGTCCCGTCAGGGTGAAGCTGGCAGGGGGCTGGGCCTCTCCGGAATACGAGGACTGCGTAAGGATAGCCAGGGAGAAGAAGGTTCCCCTGCGGGAGGTCTACAGGGCCGCGCAGAGGGCAGCAGAAGGGGGGAAAGGATGAAATTTTTGCTCCTTTGGGCCTTATACGCCTCGGCCGAGTTTCCCACTTTGGCCATCTTCCCAGAGGCTCAGAAGGTGGCCTACGGGGACGCTAGGGGATACCTACATGTCTTGGAGAGGGGGAAAGAGGGCTACCGTGAGGCCTGGAGGTCGTCGTTTCTGGGCTCCCCGGTGGGAGGGGTGATCGTGGAGGACATAGACGACGACGGAAGGTTGGAACTTGTAGTTTTTACATCAGGTGGAAGGATATACATCCTGGACGGGGAGACCTACTCCACCTCCTGGCAGAACCAGGAGGGGACCTTCGGGAACATAACGGCTATGGCCGTGGCGAACCTGGATTCGGACCCTCAGAAGGAGTTGGTGTTCTGTGCTGATGAGAGGCTCTATATATACGATGGGGAGAGCTTGTTCGGGGAATGGGAGAGCGAGGGGAAGTTCCAGGCGAGCCAGATCCTCGTAGGTGATGTGGACGGAGATGGGGAACTTGAACTTGTGCTGAACACGGGCTTCGTGGTCGGGGTAACGTTCCACGATATAAAGTGGGCCCTGCCCGGAGGGTTCGGGGAGCATATAACTTTATTGGACGTGGACGACGACGGCGTCCCCGAGGTCCTGGGGGAGTCCGGAGGGCTTCTGAGGGTCTTCGACGCGGAGCTCCAGAGGGAGCTGAGGTGACCAAAATGCCTGTCCTGGCGTGTGCGTCTCCGCCGTCGGTTGTTAAAATAAGATTTTATAAAATATTATTGAAACACTCTTGACAAATGAGAAACGATATGTTATCTTCCCCAGCAAGGAAGTTTAGAGTTGGAGCAACCATATGGAATCTCGTAGCTTCAGGATATCTGTAATTTTCCTGTGTCTTGTGGGCGTCGTCCCCATCGGAAGGGCACATGGGGGGACGTACGTGATCGGGGGGAAGGCCCTTCCGTGGAAGGAAGCCGTCTGGGACGAAGCCGACCCGGATGCGGCCGTCGGGGTGATAGAGTTCGAAAGGAGACCTGGGTGGATCTTGCCGGTAGAGATCGATACGGCGGAGAACATAGCCTCGAAGATCTTCGAGCGTGGAGGCGGGGTGAGCGTGCCGAACGTGCCTCTGAGCCGGGAGGAGAAAGATGCCTTGGTGGGGATCGTGAACGGCGATCCAGCTGTAGCCTTCGAGAGGAAGTCCACTCCGGCTAAGAAGGTGAACTCCTATGGGATACTCTTGGACATAGACCTCGGTGCCAGGCTGGGGGTCGACAGGATCAGGTTCTTCCCAAGGATGTCGGAGAAATACCCTTATTCGGAGTACTTCATGAGGGCGTACGAGCTTTACCTGAACGATGGGCTGGAGCTGACCGAGGAGGGAAATCCCATATACCACTTGGCCGTTCGGGAGGAGAAGAACACCGAGCCAGTTGTGGACGTGAGGTTTCCTCTGCAGTACGTCCGGTACATACGGATAAAGTCGATAACCGAAGCGAGCTGGGAGATAGACGAAGTCCAGGTGTTCGGTGCTGGATTCGTTCCAACTGCTACTTACATATCCAAGGTCTTCGACCTCGGGGACGCGGCCATATTCGGAAGGATATGGTGGCACCAGAAGAAAGTGGGAACCCCCTCAAAGTCCAAGGTTATAGTGAGGACCAGGACCGGGACCGACGACACTCCCCTGGTCTATTACAGGAAGCTCGCCTGGGGGGAGGAAGTCGAGGTGAGCAAGGAGGAGTACTACAGGCTAGACCCGGACGAGCAGGGGGAGATAAGGTACTTCGCAAAGGACGGCAGCGAGGTCTCTAAGAAGGTATACTACTCGCTACCTCCCGAGGAGAGGGGGGAGGTGAAATATTACAGGACAGGTGGCGAGGTCCCCTTCGACAGGGAGGGACTTCCGATCACAAAGGCGATGTACGATACCCTATCGCTGAAGGGAAGGATAGAGCTGGACAGGGAGAACTGGAGCAGCTGGTCCAGCCCTTACGACTACAGGGAGGGCGGGGTGTTCATAGTATCACCCTGTCCGAGGAGGTACTTCCAGTTCAGGATAGATTTCGAAAGTCGAGACCTGGACGCCGCTGGAATGGTGGACTCCATAGCATTCCAGTTCTTCGTCCCTCCGATAGCCCGCAGGATAGTAGCCGAGATATCGCCCCGTAAGGTGGTAGCCGGCGAGCCGACGAGGTTCACGTACGCCGTCAGGCCCACCATAAGGGAGGGGGTGGACACCGGCTTCGACCGTCTGGAGATACTTACCCCGGTCAAGGTGGATACGGTAGAGGTCGTAAGGATAGACGGAGATGAGGTAAAGTTCGAAGTGGTGGAGGTGGACCACGACCACTTCACGGTCGGATTTCCCAAGGTAACCTCGGACAGGCTGGTGGAGGTAGTGTTCAGGTGCGAGGTCCTGAGGTACGGGACCACCTTCTTGGCCAGGGCCTTCGACAGCGCGGCAGAGGAGGTTAAGCAGCCAGTCGTGGCGGGAGATGCGACCTCCGAGATTGACACCGACGACATTTCGGTCCATACAGCACTCGGAGGCGCGCTCATAAGGAAGCTCGAAGTTCGGCCAGATCCGTTCATCCCGGGCAGTGCGGATGCGACCAGGATAAGCTGGGACCTCCTACAACTGACGCGTCCTGTGCCGTTCTATGTGGACATATACGACATTTCGGGAAGGCTCGTGAGGAGGTTCCAGGGCAGAGGTAAGAGTGGGACGTACTTCAAGGAATGGGACGGGAGATGCGGGGGGAAGCTAGTGCCACCGGGAGTTTACATAGTCAGGGTGAGGGTGGAGACCGACTCGGGGAGGGAGGAGAAGTTCAGGACCTTAACTTTGGTGTACTGAGGAGGGGTTATGGACCTGAAAAGGCTGTTGGTTGCATCCTTGCTCTTGCTTCCAGTTCCTGCCTCCTCCCAGGTGAACTACGGAAGGCTCTTCGGAAGGAGGGTGGGGGAGGAGGTGGTGTTCGAACCTACGGGGGTGGAGGTCCTCTTGGGCGCACAGGACCCCGTTTTGAAGAAGTGGTATGTGCCACAGGAGCTTTATAGGATATACGGATGGAAGCAGTGGGAGTACACGAACTACGCAAGGGAACATTACAGGCGCTATGTGGACATATACTTGGAGGGTAGCTATTACTACGATCTCTTCGGCAGGCTCGTGACCAGGGGATGGCAGGTCTACAGATGGCAGCAGGACCAACCTGAGAGGTCGGGGAGCAGCATATCTAAGGATAGGACTTACAACAATTGGTTCGACAGGTTGTTGATAGCTTCGGACTCAAAGGGGCAGTACCATATGGCCCTGACCATAGGGGACGAGATAAGGACGACCCTTACCCCCCTTACCTTCTCGAAGCCCCTCTTCAACGGTTCACAGTTCGACTTCCAGTCCGACAAGTACTCCCTCACCGTACTACTTTCGAGGATAAGCCTCCCGATAATCGGGACCAAGGAGGGGAGGCACATGGACAGGACCAACAACACGAACCTCTTAGGGTTAAGGGGGACAGTCCAGGTAGGGCAGTTCCTCAAGGTGGGGGCCACGTACGTCAACGCACACCAATCGAACACCCTTCTGGAAAGTTTCTCCGGTAGCCCCTTCTCCGGCAGCCTAACCACCGTGCAGAACAGCGCTAGGGTCTCGAAGATAATAATAAGGATAAGCGACGACTCCCCGGAGGATGGGGAGGGTGGGGCTGCGCTGTATTCTTGGGACATAGTGATAAGGGGCAGGGATCGCCTGACAGGGAGGATGGAGACGGTCAGGGGAAGCCAGATAGGCTTCGAGCCGATAGTGGAGGGGGGGTATCAGCGCCTCGGATACCTGGCAGCCGACGGCGAGGAGACGATAACCCTGACGTACGACTTCACCGACCCCTCTTACGCCGGACCCGACCCTTCACTTATAGAGAGGGTTATAGTGGAGCTTGTGTTGGCCAACGACTACAGGGTAGAGTGGACCTCCGACAGACAGACCAACAAGGCAGGCCAGCCTGTCTTCCTCTTAGCTGCCAGGGCTCCCGGCAACGTCAAGGACAACTCGAACCAGAGGGTCATAAGGCTCGACTACGGACTTCCGACCGCCAACGAGGTGTACGGCTTCACCGTAGAGGTGGACGACTTCAAGGGGTTCGACCTCTATGCGGAGTTCGACAGGAACCGCAGGTTCAGGCAGTATCCGAACGTGAACAAGAAGGAGCACCATACGACCTACGATGCCTCCGAGGCATGGATGGTGAACATGTCCAAGCTCTCCTACCCTTACTTCGCCTTCTTCGAGGCCTACAGCATAGACTACGACTACAGCACCACCTGCTTCATCGTTGACGACAAGGGAGCGATAGATTACGAGGACAAGCTCCACAACCTTTACGAATTCGTGGACGACAACGACGACCAGGATAGGTATCCGGACTGGGGAAGGTTATATCAGAGGGGAGGTACACCCGACGATGCTGTGTTTCCTGGATGGGACGAGAACAACGACTTCATCTCGGACTTCAACGAGAACGACAACCTTATACCCGACTACGAGGAACCTTTCCTGAGGTACGATGTGGACCCTCCGGAGTTCCTCTTCGGGATGGACATGAACCACAACATGTGGGTGGACAGGTTCGAGAACGACGAGGAGCCGGACTACCCCTACAAAAGGGACCACAGGGGCTACAACTTTTACTTCGGAGTCCACATAACTCCGGACATGAGGTTGATCGTGGGACACCAGTACGAAAGGTTGCTGGCCGAGAGGAAGAGGAGCCGCTCGGACTACTTCCTCTTCACCTTCGACAGGAGCTTTGCGGGGCTGGGGAGGCTGAGGATGTTCGGCAGCTTCGCTTCGGTGAAGGACAACATCCCGGACAACTTGATCCAATGGGTCCAAACCCCCGGGACCAGGGGAACCATGAAGAAGTTGGAGGACCCGCTGGCTGCCAGGGACGCCCGGATAGGTTGTGCCTTTGTCGGCTTCGATTACACAGGGATCGAGGGGCTCAACCTTACGAACAAGCTCAAGCTCGACCTGTGGGACCAGAGGAGGAAATTTCCTGGGCTGAGGGACAGGACCTTCTTAGGGCTGATAAATAAGGTGGATTACACCTTCACCCTCGGAAGGCTGAAGTTGCAGCCCAGGATAAAGAACTTGTTCAGGAGGGAGGTGCCGGTGCTCGAGGAAGAACCGGAGCGCAAGGAGAACCTGACCCTCTTTTCTGCGATAGCTAAGTTCCCGGTCCTGAAGAGGTCCGAGGTGGAGCTCGGAGCCGAACTTGCTGTGTTCAGGCAGCTCATGCGTCCCGTCCCTCCAGGTCTCGAGGAGAGCTACGAGGAGCTTACGGGGGCAGTTCAGCTCACCAACAGGGTGGACTATATGGGCTACAGGCTCACGACACAGATCGGGATGAGGGTGGGAAGGAAGTTCGGGAAGAAGACCTCTGTCTCGTCCTTCATCACTGTATATGCTGGAACGGAGTAAACTTAAGGGGAAAGGAGGTGATGTGGAAGCTTCAGCTCTTCCGTGGAGGAAGTCTCAACCCGTAGGTCCTTCAAGAAAGGAGGGAGCCATGGAAAAGTCAGCCGTGCTTCTGGTTGTGCTGGGGTTGGCCTTGGCAGTCCCTGTGGGAGCCCAGGAGATCACGGGTTACATCTTCCAGTTCCCGGACGATAAGGTGCCCACGATAGACGGCGACCTCAGCGACTGGGATATAGTTCCCGAGCAGTACTGGATCTGGGAGAAGGACATGATCCAGGAGGAGGGTGCGGAGTTCGACCCGAGCGACCACAACATGAAGTTCGCCTGGGGCTGGAACGACTCTCAGAACAGGCTCTATTTCGCCTGCTGGGTGTACGATGACGCCTACATGGCCTCGGGCGAGTACTTCTCCATATACGTGGACCCGGCCAACGGGGATTACGGCCCGGACGAGATATACGTGACCGAGCCTGTGGAGGAGAAGGAAAGGTGGTTCTTCGCCCTCGCCCAGAAGTACTACGTGATGCGTCCCGAGAAGGGTACGACGATGTACAGCTACAACACCAGCGACCCGGATTGGGACTGCATGCCTCCGTACGGGGACCACGCTTATAAGTTCCTCAAGGGGTCCATAGGCTGCGATTGCCCGGCCGAGATGACCCTGGAGATGATGATAACCCCCTGGGAGGACCTGAACACCAGGTCCGGGGAGACCGCTGAGGAGGCCATAGGGAAGTGCAAGATAGTGGACCTCACCGAGGGGAACATAGTCGGCATAGAGGTCTGCAAGAAGGACTCCGATCCAGGTGAGGACCCTGTATACAGGGCCATCCCATGGGCTGGCTACTTTGCGGACAACGCCGCCCTCTGGGGGGACTACATCCTCGCTCCCTTAGAGGTATCGGTCGAGCCCACCACATGGGCAAGGATAAAGGCTTCCTTCAGGTGAAATGTTGTTGGGATGGCCCGCACCCAGCGGGCCATCCCTTTTTCCGAGGTGGGATATGGAGGCCATCCTCTTAGCCATCTTGGCCCTTGGAAGTTTGTGGGGGAAGGAGATCTACGTGATCGGGGAGGAGGAGCACCCCTGGGAGGAGGCCGGGACTTTGGAGAACTTGGATGTCTCCACCGAGCCCGGCTGGATAAGGGTGGTGTACCTGGATTCGACGGAGAACCTCGTGCTATGGATGGACCCCAAGGACATATATGGTGTAAGGCCCATACCGAACACCCAGATAAGCGACAGGGACAAGGTTAGCATGGTGGATGGGGACCCCACAACAGCGTTTGTGCACAGGCCGGAGTGGGACCCTTACTCGAAGACGTGGTTCACCCAGGCTTTACAGTTCGACCTGGGAAGGTTGCTTCCCGTATACAGGATCAGGTTCAGCTGCAGGGAGGAGTTCAGGAACCACCTCATAAGGAAGTACGAGGTCAGGGTCGCAGAGGAGTTTCCCGGGCTGGGCAGATGGTCGTACATGGCCGACGTCGAGCCCATAGCCAAGGACATGGAGAACATCCGGACCGTCGTGGACATAACCTTCCCTCCTCGTCCCGTGCGCTTCGTCGGGATAAGGCCCCTCATGCCCACGGAGATCTGGGAGGTAGCCGAGGTGGAGGTATACGGGAAGGGGTACCTGCCATCCAAGGCACGCTTTACATCCAAAGTGATCCACTTCGATTCCCCGGCCGCATGGGGAAGGATATGGTGGAAGGGATGGAGGGAGGAAGGAGCCAAGGTGGAGATACAGACCCGCAGCGGCACGGACGACACCCCGGATGTATACTGGAGGAAGACGGGGGTCGGGGACGAGCAGGTTTGGTGGTCGGAATCCGGCAGGCCGCTGACCAAGGAGGAGTACTACGCCATGAAGCCGGACCGGAGGGGAAGGATAACGCACGACTTCGAGCACTGGAGCTTCTGGTCCGCACCTTACGACTTCGAGGAGGGCTTGAAGGGAGTGCCGATAGTCTCCCCGGCCCCGAGGCCCTACTTCCAGGTCAGGGTGACGATAACCCCTACGAACTACGCAGGTGCAGGCCTCGATTTTATAGCCTTCGAGTTCTCAACGAAGGTGCCGGCCTACGAGGTCCTGGCCGAGGTAGATCCTTGCGAGGTCAGGCCCGGGGAGAAGGTCTCCTTCACCTATGCCCTCAGGCCGAGGATAAAGGATGGGAACACAGGCTTCGACCACCTCAAGGTCAGGACCCCCACGAGGCCGGATGTAAAATGGGTTAAGATAGACGGGGAGGAAGTGGCCTTCGAGGACGATGTGTACGACGACGGGTTCGTGGTGAGCTTCCCGAAGGTGGATAGGGACCAGAGCCTCCTGGAGGTCGGTTTCGACTGCTCTGTGCTGGGGTATACCAGGTTCGACGGATGGGTATGGGACGGAAGTTCGGAAGAGCTTCCCATCTTCCTCCAGGAGGGGGATGCCCTGAGGAGGCTTCCCGGGAACACCCTTTCGGTCAGGATATCCTTAAAGGAGCCCGTGCTGTCGGTGGTGGATGCGTCCCGGGTCGTAACTCCCAACGGGGACGACGAGGAGGATACCTTCCGCATATCGTACCGCCTGCTGAAGTTGACCAAGAAGGTTCCCGTAACCTTAAAAATATATGACATTTCGGGCAGGCTCCTGAAGGAGGAAAGGAGAATAGAGGGGCCCCAGGGCGTATTCAGTAGATGGTGGGACGGGAGGGACGGGGAAGGGAACCTCGTTCCCCCTGGGGTGTACATCTACAGGCTCTCGGCGGACACGGACGAAGGGGTTGAGGAAAGGACAGGGAGCTTCGTGATGGCCTATTAGGGGGAAGGTATGGGAGCGGTGCTCCTTTTGGTGCTGCTTTCGGGTTCCTCGCTTGCTGGGAAGGGCTATTCGATCCTTCACGATAGGGTCGTGGTCAGGTCGAGGGCGCACTGGGAAGGATGGACCTTCCCGCAGGGCACCTTAGAGATAGGGGAGGAAGGGGTAAGACCTAAGTTCGTAAGGAAGAACGTGAACGCATGCTTAGATGCTGGAAGGTTCGTCCATGAGGTGGACAAGAAGCAGGTGGACCTGTTCCCCGGCGCATGGTACGATAGCAAGGAGAGGAAGTGGTTCGCAAGGGGAGGTATAATGAGGGCTGGATCGAACCCGGAAGGTGCCCCCGCCATTATGGATGGGGATCCGGGGACCTTCTGGGAGCCGAACCTCGACGATCCCGTGGGGAACTGGTGGATCGAGGTGGACTTGGGGCGCCTCGTCTGTGCGACTAAGATAGTTTTGAAGTTCGCCGAACAAGGTGACCCTTTCCTCCAGTTCAAGGTCTTCACCTCGACCGGGGAGAGGGCGTTCGAGCTTTCCTCCGCCATGAACTACGTCTTGGCTGGACAGACCAAGGGGCCGAACAAGACCAAGAAGGTGTTCGAGTTCGAGCTTTCACCTACCGAGGCCTCGGACGAGAACTGGGTCGGAAGGGCCGTCCAGTACATCCGCATCGTCGTGACCGACAGCGACGGAAAGAGGGCCGAGCTTGTAACGGAGCAGGAGTACAGGAGCCTTCCTCCCGGATGGAGGGGGGCTGTGGATTACATATGGAAGGTTGCGGGGGAGGAGAGGGTGGTGACGAAGGAGGAGTACGAGGACCTGCCCCCCGAACAGAGGGGAGGGATCAGGTACTACAGGAGGGAGAGGCCCAGGCTGGCAGAACTTGAAGTATGGACCCTGGGGGAGAACGTAGCCCTGGACATCCTGAAGAGGGGAGGTAGCGCAAGCGATCCGAACAAGATGGCCGTCCCCGCATATGCCTTCGACGGGCTACTTACGACATGGTGGAAGGCGGCAGCTTACAGGGAGGTCGGGTACGGGGCGGGGTGGGGTTTGCTCACGGTAGACCTCGGAAGCAAGTTCTGGATCGATACCATCTGTTACGTGCTCAAGAGGGGCAAGTACACAGAAAAGGGGGTGCTCAACGGATACTGCACGAGGGTCTCCGATGGGTCGAGGGCGCCGGACGGGTCCCTCATATGGGAGAGGATAAGCCCCAAGTCCAGGGAGATAATATGGGATGACATGTGGAGGCTCGCTGACAGGTTCGAACCCCGGAAGGTCAGGTACTTGGAGTTCAGGAACTTGGACATACTCGAAAAGAGACCCAGAACCTACACCCCTGTGATATATGCGGGGAACGTGGGGGAGCTTCAGCTCTACGGCGAGGGTTACGTTCCAGAGGTCGTGCTCACCTCCCCCATCATAGAGCTGGGAGGTCCCAAGAACTTGACCTCCATAGATTGGGACGCGGAGACGCCCGAGGGCACGAAGGTGGAGGTGAGGACCAGGACAGGGAACGAGCTGAGGGAGGTGGTCCACTACTTCGACAGGAACGGCAACGAGGTATCGAAGTTCAAGTACATGAACCTCCCGAACTTCATGAAGGGCGATACGTTGGTAGAGTACCTCCCCGGCCCCGACTGGAGCAGGTGGAGCAGGGTCTACGCCGAGCCGGGTGCCAACTTCCTCTCCCCGAGCCCCAGGAAGTACTTGATGATACAGGTGAAGCTCATATCCGATGACCCCTACAGGGCCCCTTCCATAAGCTCGATAACGGTTCGGTTCGGCAGGCCTTTGGTGAGGAGGGTGGTCGCAGAGGTGAACCCCGACAGAGGAGTGCGGCCTGGGAAGAAGCAGGAGTTCCAGCTTCTTATAAGGCCCAGCTTCAGCAGGAACGATGTAGGGTTCGACGAGGTGATGGTGGTCCCATCTCCCAGCGTCGAGATGGACCTCCTCGGCGGGGATGAACTGGAAGTTCTCAAGAATAGGGATGATACGCTCTGGGTGAGGCTTCCGGAGGTGATAAGGTCGGAAAGGACGATATCCCTCAGGTTCACCTCCACCCTCTTTTCGAACGGCACCACCTTCCAGGTGATGGTCGGACGCAGGGGCTCGTGGCAGAGGGTGGACTCCGGGGATGCGAGCGAACTGCTTCCTGGGAAGGGGACGACCGTCCTGCTGAAAGTTGCAAAGGAGATCGTGGGGGACCTGAGGGTGGAGCCCATCTTCACCCCGAACTTGAACGTAAGGATAAGTTTTTCCGTGTTCGAGATCGGCTTCCCGAGGCCGGTCGAGGTCTCCATATACGACCTCAGAGGGAGGCGGGTAAGGTCGATGTCCGAGGTAGGGGCCGCAGGCAAGTACGAGTTCGAATGGGACGGAAGGGACCAGGATGGAAATCTCGTCCCTCCCGGAGTATATCTGGTCAGGGTGAGGGTGGAGGCCGACCGTGGGGCCGAGGTGGCCCGGGTCCGTACGGTATGTGTAGTATATTAATAACTTAAAAAATAATCTTATTTTTCTCTTGACAATCTCGTTCAATTTTGTTATATTCCGACCCGAAGGATCGTCAATGGAAAGGAGGTGATGAGGAAAAACATTAAGTATTGATAGGAGTTGGACGCCAGCGAAGGTAAAAGCAAGGAGGGAAAGATGAAGGTCGTTAAGGCTATCGCGATCTTGGCAGTCGCCGCAGGCCTTTCCTACGGTGCGGACGTTCCCGTGGGCAATCCAGAGTACGAGGCCACGAAGACGGGAATGCCCACCACATTGGAGATACTCAATGTGGGCGACGTTGTGTTCAAGGAGGACGGGACCGTAGAGATACCCTTCACCTTGGAAGGCTGCGGTGCCACGGTGTACCTCGTGGTGTACACCAAGGACAAGGGGCAGGAGATAGGTTCTGTGGTCAAGCAGCTCGACATACCGGGAGG
>QNCW01000057.1 GCA_003645885.1 Candidatus Latescibacterota bacterium
CGCCCGTTATGAGGGGGAGGTCGGGAGGGACCTTCAAGGGCGAGAGGACCACCCCATCCGCATCCACGGGGAACAACCTCCCGGCCACTAAGAGGGCCACGGGCTTCCGCTCCTCGATCTTCAACACGAGCTTTCCGAACAAGCTCCTGTGGACCTCGACGTCCCTCACCCAAGGTATCCCCTTTACCCTCTCGACCACTTCCTTTATGTCCAATTTGTATAACCTATCTCCAGGCCTCACCCCGCACCTTTCGACCACTTCCTCCGGGTCCACCGTGCGCGCGCCCACTACCTCTATCTCCCCGACCTTCGGAAGCCCTACGATCCAGCCTAAGGCGGCCCTGAAACCTACATATACGCACCAGAGGAAGAGGCCGAGGACGGCGATCTTAACTATCCTCCTCCTCAGCCTCTTAGCAGCTCCAGAAGTTCCTCTCCGACCTTCCATATGTCCCCCGCTCCCATGGTTATCACCACATCCCCCGGCCTCACCAGCCCGGCCACAAGCTCCGCCACACCGTCCTCTTCCTCGACGTAATAGACCTCCCTGTGCCCAACCTTCCTGGCCGCGTCGGCCACGAGCTCTCCTGTCACTCCCGGTATAGGTTCCTCCCTCGCGGGATAGACGTCCGTCACCACGAGGACGTCGCTCTCTAAGAAGGACCTTCCGAAGGAACCTGCGAAGTCCCTCGTGCGGGTGTAAAGGTGGGGCTGGAAGATGGCCAGTATCCTTCCCCTCCTAAGGAGCCTCGCAGCCTGGAGCGTGACCCTTATCTCGGAAGGGTGGTGGGCGTAGTCGTCCACGACCAGGACCTCCCCTACTTCGCCCTTGACCTCGAACCTCCTGTGCACCCCTGAGAACTTCCCCAAGGCCTCCGATATCGCCCCGAAGGGTAGCTCCAACGCAAGGCCCACCGAGACGGCGGCCAAGGAGTTCTTGATGTTGTGGAGTCCGGGGACCCTGAGCCTCACCTCCCCCATCCTCTCCCCCTCGACGACCACACGGAAGGAGGAGCCCATCCCCGAGAATTCCACATCCTCCGCCCTTACATCCGCCTGGGCCGAGAGCCCGTAGGTTATGAGGGGCCTTTCGACCCTCGGTAGTATGTCCTGGACCCCCTCCTCGTCCAGACACGCCACGACCCAGCCGTAGAAGGGGACCTTGTTCGCATACTCTACGAAGGCATCCTTTATCTCGTCCAGGTCCCTGTAGCAGTCCAGGTGTTCGGCCTCGAGGGTTGTTATCACCGCCACTGTGGGGGCGAGCCTGAGGAAGGACCTCCCGAACTCGTCGGCCTCGGCCACAAGATAATCCCCGCCCCCGAGCCTTGCGTTGCTCCCTATGCTCTTCACCCTCCCCCCCACTATGAGGGTGGGGTCCAGGCCGCCTTCGGTCAGGACCGCCCCTATCATCGAGGTGGTCGTGGTCTTCCCGTGGGTGCCGGCCACGCCTATGCTGTAGCGCATCATCCTCATTATCTCCCCGAGCATCTCTGCCCTGGGTATGATGGGAAGCTTGCGCCTTGAGGCCTCCTTAAGCTCGGGATTTGAAGGGGGGATGGCGTTCGAGTAGACTACGATATCGGCCTCCAGGATGTGCTCCTCGCTGTGGCCGTACCATATCCTCGCCCCGAGCCTTTCCAACCTTTCTGTGATGTGGGTCCTTTTTATGTCCGAGCCGCTCACCTCGTACCCCATCCTGAGCAGGAGCTCGGCTATCCCGCTCATCCCTATCCCGCCTATCCCCACAAAGTGCAACCTCTTTATCTTTCTGAACACAGGTCCTCCAATATCCCCTCTGCTATGCGCTCGGCAGCGTCCTTCCTTCCAAGCTTTCGGCTCGCCCTCCTCATCCTTTCGAGCCTCCCCTCATCCTTAAGGAGCCCCACGACCTCCTCGGCCAGCCTCCCAAGCTCCCCCTCCTCTAACACGACGGCAGCCCCCGCATCCTCCAGGGCCCGGGCGTTCGCAAGCTGATGTCCTCCGGCGGAGCTCGGCAGCGGTACCAATATAGCTGGAAGGCCGCTCGCTGTCAACTCCGATACGGTCATGGCCCCGGCACGGCAGACGGCGAGGTCGGCAGCCGCCAAGATGTGGGCCATGTCCTCTACGAACGCTAAAACCTTCACCTTCCCCCCGTAAGCTTCCGCCGTCTTCGAGGCCCATCCGAAGTCACCCTCCCCCGTCTGCCAGACCACCTCCGCACCCTCGCCCACGATCCTTGGGAGAGACCTTCCCAGGGCCTCGTTTATCGCCCTCGCACCCTGGCTGCCCCCGAAGGCGAACACCACGGGCCCCTCCCCGAGCCCGAACCTCCTCCTCCCCTCCTCCCTCGATATCCTGCCGACCTCCCACCTCACCGGGTTTCCGGTGCGAACTTCCTTCCCCTTGGGCCCGACCCCCGCAAAGCCCACGTAGACCTTCCTCGCCCACGGGAATAGGAGGCGGTTCACCAGGCCGGGGAGGCTGTTGGGCTCGTGGATGTGGAGCGGGAGGCGGAACAGGACCGCCATAACCCCGACGGGGAATGCTGCGTACCCGCCTGTGCAGAAGGCGAGATGGGGCCTGAAGTCCAAAAATATCCTCCTACACCTCAGCAACCCCTCGACCAGCCCGGAAGCGAACCCGAAAAGCTTCAAGGAAGGACCTCTCGGAAGCCCCACCACGGGGAGCTTCTCCAGCCCGTATCCCGCCCTGAGGACGAGCCTCTCCTCCACCCCCCTGCCCGCCCCTACGAACAGCACATCCGCCGGAACCCTCCTCTTTACTGCATCTGCGACGGCCAACGCCGGGACGATATGGCCCCCAGTCCCCCCTGCACCGACGACCATCCTCATCCCTTCCTCCTCGAGGCGTCCAAGAGGACCCCGCTCCCCACGAGGTTTACCACCAAGGAAGTTCCACCGTAGCTCACGAAGGGGAGGGGAAGGCCCGTCGTGGGCAGTATCCCTGTGGCCACAGCTATGTTCAGGAGGGCGTAGACCTCGACCATGAGGGTGAGCCCGACGGCCACGAAGAAGGTCCTCGTCTCCCCGGCCCTTCTGGCTATGTTTATCCCCCTCAGTCCGTAGAGCACGAAGGCCCCGAGGACCCCTAAGGTTCCTAAGAACCCCAGCTCCTCCCCGACCACCGAGAAGATGAAGTCGGTGTGCGGCTCGGGCAGAAACCAATGCTTCTGGACCCCCTTCCCCAGCCCCCTTCCGAGGACCCCACCGCCCCCGAGCGCTACCAAGGATTGCTCCATCTGGTACCTCGCCCCCTCGTCGCCTTCCCCTAAGTAGGCCATGACCCTACCCTTCCCGTACCCGAAGACGAACACGACGACGGCCAGGACGACCAAGGCCGCAGACGCCATCGCCCATATATGCTTCAGCCGGACTCCCCCTACAAAGAGCATCCCTCCCAATATAGCGCTCAGGGCGACCGTGGTCCCGAGGTCGGGCTCTAACGATATCAAGCCCAGGGAAACTCCGCAGACGATCACGACGGGCAGGAGGCCCCTGCGAAGGTCCCTGAGCCCTTCCCCCTTCCTCGCCATGAAGTCCGCCACGTAGAGCACCAGGACGAGCTTAGCCACCCCCGAAGGTTGCAGGGAGAAGGGGCCCAACTTGTACCACCTCGCCGTCCCACCGTGGATGGCCTTCATGACCAAGAGCCCAAAAAGCAGGATGTTCACGGGGATGAGCGATCCCTTCGCCCACGAGCAGAGCCTCCTGCACCCTAACTTATAGGCGACCAACATCCCGACCCCTCCGAGCGCGGCCTTGGCGAGATGCTTCCTGAAGAGGGCCGAACCCAGACCCATGCCGAGGCCCGTGCTGTAGGCCATAACCGTGCCCAAGGCCACCAGGACCACCACGACCGCAAGCAGGACCCTGTCGAGTTCCCCTCTCATCTGACCTTGAAGGTGCTCAGGCCCAAAAGCGCCAGAAGTATCCCCACTATCCAGAACCTGACCACTATCTTCGGCTCCGACCACCCTAAAAGTTCGAAATGGTGGTGTAAGGGGGCCATCCTGAATATCCTCCTACCCTCCCCGGTCCTCTTCCTCGTGTACTTGAAGTAGCACCTCTGAAGCACGACAGAGGCCACCTCGGCCACGAACACCCCGCCTATCACGGGAAGCAGAAGCTCCACCTTCAGGAGCACCGAAAGGGTCCCTAAGGCCGCCCCGAGCGAGAGCGCCCCAGTATCGCCCATGAAGACCCTGGCAGGGTAAGCGTTGAACCATAGAAACCCCAACGATGCCCCGACCAGGGCTGTACAATATACCGTCAGCTCCCCGGCACCCCTTATGTAGGGTATCCCCAGATATGCGCTGAAGTCCGCCCTTCCCGTGACGTACGCCACCAACCCTAAGGCGGCCGCAACTATCCCGACCAAGCCTATCGCTAAGCCGTCCAGGCCGTCGGTCAGGTTTACGGCGTTGGAAGTCCCCGATATCACGAAGACAACCATCGCCAGATATAGAAACCCAAGGTCCAGGGCCCATCCCTTGAAGAAGGGGAGGCTCGTGGCCGTCGCCCACCTGGGGTCGAAAGGCCTGAGGTAGAGGAAAGTAGCTATGAAGATACCCAGAACGATCTGCCCCACAAGCTTGTACCTCCCAACGAGCCCCTTGGGGACCTCCTTCACCACCTTAAGGTAGTCGTCCAAGAACCCCACCGCCCCCATCCATACCGTGGCCAGAAGGGTGAGGAGTACGTACCTGTTGCACACGTCCGCCCAGAGCACCGTGGGCAGGACAACGCTCGCAAGGATTATGAGCCCACCCATGGTGGGGGTGCCCTCCTTCGTCAGATGTCTCCGGGGGCCGTCCGGCCTCACGCGCTCCCTGATGCCCCTAAGCTCCAACTTCCTTATTATCCAAGGTCCTAAGAAGAAGCTTATCCCCAAGGCGGTGATGGCAGCCCCCGCTGACCTGAAGGTTATGTAACGGAAGAGGTTGAAAAATATGGAATATTTAACAAGTGGATAAAGCCAATGGAGGAACATCCCTATATCTCCCCGAACGCCCTTTCCACTACCTCCTCCAACGCCACCCTCCTGGAGGCCTTGACCAGGACCTTGTCCCCCGGCCTTGTAAGCTCCCTCAACCTCCTTACCAGCCCTTCCCTGTCCAGGACCTCGGCCCGACCTTCCCCGGCCCCGGCGGCCATATCCTCGGCCCATCTTCCCGTGCAGAGGAGCAGGTCTATACCGCACCGGGCGGCGTAGGCCCCTACCTCCCTGTGGAACCTACGGGCCTCGTCCCCCAGCTCCAACATATCCCCCAGGACTGCGATCCTCCTGCCCGGAAGGGAACTCAGAAGCTTCAGGGCCTCCTTGACGGATGTTGGATTGGCGTTGTAACAGTCCAGGAGGACCTTTATGCCTCCGAAATCTTTAACTTCGCACCTTAAAGGAGGTGGCCTGAACTTCTCCAGGGCCTTTGCTCCTTGGGATAAGCTTATTCCGAATGAAATTCCTATCGCTAAGGAGGCCAGAGCATTATAGACTTGATATCTCCCCAAAACTTCCAACCTCACCCTTACCCCCTCCACCACGAAGCTCGGCCTCCCTTCCTCCAGCCTCACTTCCTCCGCCCTTAGGTCCGCCCCCTCCCCGAGCCCGAACCAGATCACCTCCCCAGCGAAGTCCTCCCCGAGCCTCCTGACCCACGGGTCGTCCCAGTTCAGGACGGCCTTCCCCTCCAGGACCTCCAGGAGCTCCCCCTTGGCCCTCGCCACCCCCTCCAAAGACCCGAACGCCCCTATGTGGGCGGGTCCTACGTTCGTTATCGTTCCCACGCATGGCCTCGCCATCTCCGCTAGCCTCCTTATCTCCCCGGGGGCGTTCATCCCGAGTTCCACGACGGCGAGGTCGTGCCCGCCTGAGAGCATAAGAAGCGTGAGGGGCAGCCCTATCTCGTTGTTCCAACTACCCTCGGACTTAAGCACATTGTAACTCGTCCCTAAGACGGCGGCGGTCATCTCCTTGACCGTGGTCTTGCCGCTCGAGCCGGTGACCGCCACCACCTCTACCTTGAACCTCCTCCTATACCAGGCCCCGAGCTTTCCGAGGGCCTTAAGGGGGTCGTCCACGCCCAGAAGAGGTCCCACATCGGGGTTCTCCTCCATCCACTTCCTCCTCACCACGGCCGCCGATGCTCCCTTCCTCAGGGCGTCCCCCACGAACTTATGCCCGTCGGTGCGCTCCCCCCTGAGGGCGAAGAAGATCTCCCCCTTCCTTATGGTCCTGGAGTCCACGGAAGCTCCCGTGGGAACCGAATCCGGGTCGCCGCGAAGCTTCGCCCCCAGAACCTCAGCTATTTCGCCGAGCCGCACGCCTTCCATTCGGCCAGGAACCTCTCGGCTACCTTCCTATCGTCGAACGGGAACTTCCTGTCCCCGACGATCTGATAGCTCTCGTGCCCCTTACCGGCTATCACCACTACATCCCCCTCCCTGGCCATCCTTATGGCCCTTCCTATCGCCCTCCTTCGGTCCTCCTCGACCACGTACTTCGCCCCCTCTGGCATCCCTTCCAGTATATCCTCTATGATCCTTTCCGGAGGTTCGCTCCTGGGGTTGTCGGAAGTGACGAAGACGAAATCCGCCAGCCTACCTGCGACCTCCCCCATCCGAGGCCTCTTCCCCCTGTCCCTTTCCCCTCCGCATCCGAAGACCACCAGCACCCTCCCCTGGGATATCTCCCTTGCTGAAAGCAGGAGGTTCTCCAAAGCGTCGGGGGTGTGGGCGTAGTCCACTATGACCTCGAAGCCCTGCCCCAGATCCACCCTCTCGAACCTTCCGGGGACGCCTTCCACCGAGACCATCCCCCTTACCACATCCTCCGGCCTCACGCCCAGCACCAGTCCCACACCTGCTGCAGCCAATGCGTTGTACACATTAAACCTACCTGAAAGCCTCAACCTTACGGGGAAGTCCCCCCAGGGAGACCTCAAGGTGAACACCACCCCCTGTCTGTCGCAAACCACACCCTCCGCCCTTATGTCCACGCCCTCCGAAAGCCCGTACGAAATGAGTTGGGCCTTCGTGTGCTCCCGGAGCATAGCCCCGTATGGGTCGTCCCCGTTGTACACCGCCCACCCCGATGGTTCCAACATCTCGAAGAGCTTCGCCTTAGCCCTAAAGTAATCCTCCATAGTGAGGTGGAAGTCCAGATGGTCCCGAGAGAGGTTGGTGAACACGGCCACCGAAAACGGCAGGCCGTACACCCTGTCCAAAACCAAGGAATGCGAGGACACTTCCATGACGACCGCTCGGTCCCCGGCTTCCACCATGCGGCCGAATGCCCTGTGCAGTTCTGGTGGGAGGGGGGTGGTCAAGGACGCAGGGAACTTCCTCCCTCCTATTATGTACTCCACCGTCCCTATCAGCCCCGTGCGCACGCCTGCCTCCTCCAGAACCGAACGTACGAGGAAGCTGACCGTAGTCTTCCCGTTCGTCCCCGTAACCCCTATAATTTTTAACTTCCTCGCAGGCTCCCCGAAGAACTTGGCTGAGAGGAGGGCCAGCGCCTTTCTGGTGTCCCTCACGACCACCTTTATCCCAGGCGCTTCTACCTTCCTTTCCACCACGACCGCCACCGCCCCCCTCCTGCACGCCTCCCGCACGAAATCGTGCCCGTCCAGATGCTCCCCCTTGAGCGCCACGAAGACGTCCCCCGACTCCACCTTTCTGGAGTCGTATTTGATCCCCCGCACCTCGGCCGATAGCTCGCCGTCGGCCCTGGCCTCCGGAAGGACCTCTAAAAGCTCCGAAAGCTTCATCTGCGTCCCTCCAGGATGCAGACCGTCCCCTCCCCTACCTCCGATCCTGCGGCTGGGCTCTGTCTCACCACCCTGCCGCTTCCGTACATCCTCACCCCGACCCCCAAGGCCTCCAATCGCCTCATTGCCTCCCTGAGGGTCAGGCCCTTAAGGTCGGGCAGCTTACCACCGGACATCCTCCCACCCCCGAGCGTGAGGACAACCCTCCCCCCCTCCGGCACCTCACAGCCTGGCTTTGGATGCTGCCTCATCACGACGCCTCCCGTGCCCTGGACCTCCCCCCTCACCCCGATCCCCGACAGGACCTGCAAGGCCTCGTCCGGAGGAAGCCCCGTAACATCCGGCACCCGCACCATCTCGGGCGTCCTCTTCAACATCTCCTGAACCCTCTCAGAGAATGGATGGCCAGGAAGCGAGAGCACCCTCTCCACCACCCTCCTGAAGACCGGAGCTGCAACCTGGCCTCCGTAATGTCCTCCCTCCCTGGGGGTATCTACGACCACCAGACAGAGAAGCTCTGGGTCCTCAGCCGGCAGGAACCCCACGAAGGAAGCGACGAACTCCCCGGGAGCGTATCCCACCCCTCCCTCGAGAGGCCTCTGGGCAGTGCCGGTCTTCCCAGCTACCCTCACGCCGGGAATCCTCGCCTCCCTGCCCGTTCCCCTCTCCACGACGCCCTCCAAGAACTCCACGAGCTTTCTGGCAGTTTCCTCGGAGACCACCCTCCTTACGGGCTCGGGCTTCATCATCTTGAGCACCTTCCCTCCTGCTCCCTTCACCTCTAAGACTATCTGGGGCCTCATCAGCATCCCCCCGTTGGCAACGGCGGCGTACGCGCAGGCCATCTGGATGGCCGTGACGGATACTTCCTGGCCGACGGCTATCGAGGCCAGCGACCTCCCGGACCAGGCGGAAGGAGGTCTCAATATTCCCTTCACCTCCCCGGGAAGGTCTATGCCGGTCTCGGCTCCGAAGCCGAAGGTCCTCGCATACCTGTAGATCACATCCTTCCCCAATCTTTCGGCTACCTTTATGGTCCCTATGTTGCTCGAAAGTTCCACAACCTCCCTGAAAGTGAGCCATCCGTAAGGATGGGCGTCCCTGAACCTCCTCCCTGAGACCATGAAAGCTCCCTCCTCGCAGAACACCGAATCCTCCGGGGATATGACCTTCTCCTCCAATGCGGCGGCGGCAGTTACTATCTTGAACGTGGAGCCGGGTTCGTAGATGTCGGTTATAACCCTGTTCTTCCTGGTCCACATAGGGTAGTCCCCTGGACGGTTAGGATCGAACCCGGGCACGCTCGCCAGGGCCAGCACCTCCCCGGTCCTGGGCACCATGACGATCCCCATCCCCGAACGGGCCCTGTGCCTTTCGACTGCAGCCTTGAGCTCTTCCTCTAAGATGGCCTGCACCTCCACGTCCAAGGTGAGCACGACATCCGCCCCGTCCCTCGGGGGCCTCATCGGCAGGTCCTCGGGTATCCATCCACCTCTTCCGTCCCTCCTCCTGAGCGCCCATCCGGGCCTTCCCCTGAGGTACCCGTCGAACGCCAACTCCGCCCCTTCTATCCCCTTCCCGTCCACGTCGGTGTACCCTAATACCTGACCTGCCACTTTTCCCATAGGGTAGACCCTCCTGAACTCCTTGTACTCCCTCACCCCGGGAAGCCCCCATCTCCTCACGGCCATGGCTTCCTTCTCCCCCAGCCCCCTCGCCAGCCATACGAAGCCCTTACTTCTGAGCTTGGACAGGAGCACGCTGTAGGGGAAGTCCCCTACCTTCGAAAACAGGCGGGCCGTCCGATCCGGGTCCTCGGCCGGAGCGAAGGTATAGTAAGAAAAGCCCTCCAGATCCAAGCCCAGGATGTGTCCCTTACGGTCCAATATGTTGCCTCTGCGAGCTGGAAGTTCGAGGCGCAACTTGGACTGTCGCTCGAGCCTCGAGGCGTAGGCTTTGTTACCTCCGAGCTGGACCTGCACCAACCTCACGGCCAAGCCCGTCCAACAGGCCCCTAAAAGGAGAGTCAAAAGGAAGAGTCTCCTCCGGTGTACCCTCGGTATCACCGCTTCACCCTGACCTCGGCGAAAGCTCCCTTCCAAAAGAGTCTCCCTATCGGGGACGCCGACCCGGCCTCCTCGGGTTCGCCTTCTTCGCCCCATAGGTATGCCAAGGCTGGGAGCTCCTCGGGAAAGGTCATCCCGAGCTTCTCAGATGCGATCTGGGTGACCCTCTCGCTGCGGGAGAGGTAGCATATCTCCGCCCTGACCTGTTCCAGCCGGGCGAGGGCTTCCTTTCTCTCCCTCTCCAACCTCTCCACCTCCTCGACGAGCGACCTCGTGGTCTCCAGCTCCCACATGAAGGCGACCGAGCACACCGCCCCCAAACCCACGGCGAGCATGAGGAACCTGAACATATCGCCTCCTAAAGCTTCTCGACTGCCCTGAGCTTCGCTCCCCTCGCCCGAGGGTTCCTTCGGACCTCCTCCGGGCTCGGGAAGAACCTGCCCAAAAGCTCGACCTTCCCCTCTTCCCTCCACCTCCGGAACTTTTCCTTCACGATCCTGTCCTCCAAGGAATGATAGCTCAGGACGGCCATGCGGCCACCTCTGCCGAGGAGGGAGATGCCCGCATCCAAACCCTTCCTCAGCTCCCCGAGCTCGTCGTTCACTTCGATCCTTCTAGCTTGAAATGTTCTTGATAATACTTTATGAGGCATAGAACTACGAATTACAGACAGGACCACATCCCTCAGCTGTCCCGTGCTCCTTATGGGGGCCTTCTCCCTCGCCCTACATATGCCCTCGGCTATCCTCCTTGCCGACCTCTCCTCCCCATACTCCCTGAACAGCCTCTCCAATTCTTCCTTAGGATATCGGTTGACCACATCCTCTGCGGAGGGACCGCACATGGACATCCTCATGTCCAAGGGGCCGTCCTGCCTGTAACTGAAGCCCCTTTCTGGGTCCTCTATCTGGTGTTGGGAGACCCCCAGGTCCAGCAACACTCCGTCGACCTTTTCTATCCCCAATTCCTTCAGAACTTCCTCCATCTCCGAGAACCTGGCTCGGACCAACTCCACCCTTTCCCCGAACGGGGCCAGCCTCCTTTGGGCCTCGGCTATCGCCTCCGGGTCCCTGTCCATCCCCACGAGCCTTCCGGTCGTGCGTCCCAATATCCCCTCCGCATGTCCTCCACCGCCGACTGTGCCGTCTACATAGATCCCGCCTTCGTTCCAAACGAGGACATCCAGGACCTCCTCGAGCATAACCGGCACATGGAACGCTCCGGAGAGTTTCAAGGGCCTGATCATAGCTCCAGGACCTCGCTGAGCTCGGTCATCTCGGAGCCCTTGAGGTGTTCCTCATAAATCTCAGGGTTCCAAAGTTCAAAATAGTCCAGTACTCCTGCCGCAACCGCCCGATCTTTGATCTGGGCGAACTTCAAGAGCCTCTTGGGTATGTTTATCCTTCCCTGCCTATCCACCCTCACTTCGATCGCCTGAGGGATCAACAACCTGAGGAAGCGCCGGTCCTTCTCCCTCATCGGTGAGAGCTTCGAGCGCAACCTCTTCTTCAACCTCTCCCAGTAATCGGGGCCGTACACCGCCAAGCATCCTTCGAACCACTTCGTTATCACGAAGGTATCGTTCGCCTCCGGGGGAAGGGCCTTCCTGAAGGCGGCGGGAACGTAGAGCCTGCCCTTATCGTCCACGGTGACCTCGTAATATCCTACGAAATCCGCCATGATACACACACTATAAAGTGTAATTAGGCCGCCGAAAGGCCGTTTCTATGTAAGTCCTTGTCTTATTTGAATGGGAGATTTCCCCACTTTCCCCCACTTTCCACCACGC
>QNCW01000058.1 GCA_003645885.1 Candidatus Latescibacterota bacterium
GCTGGTTCCGGCGAGCACCTTCCTCACCCTGAACCCATCTATGCTCACGAGCCTCAAAGCGTCCTCCGGGGTGTATCCTGTGACTATGCCCCATATCGCATCCCCGTATGGATCGTCGTCCAGCTCCCGGGTAAGCCGATTGATTGATATCCCTACGTAATTCCTCACCTCGGATGGAGGCCTCAGCACGAAGCAGACGTACTTGGGGCGAAACGCCCTCAGGGAATCCTTCACCTCGGCCACCAATGTGCGATAGGTGAAAACCTTACCCTTGTACTTGGCCTTCAGAGCTTCCACAACTTGGGCCCATTCGGGCATCCCCAACGTCTCCTCGCTCACCACTATAGCGTAAGGTCCTGCGTGTCCGGGCGTCGCGAGCACCAGCCAAAGGTGGACGAGCCACATCATGGCTTCCCCCTTCCGGAGACTATCTTCCTCAGGGCGTCCTCGTATACGGTCACTTTATATTTTTTCTTAAGTTTTTCTATAAATTCTCTAAGCAGCTTCTCCTCCTTCTCCCGGCGCAGGGCCATCGTCACTTCCCTCCTCGCCTCCTCGAACGACCGCCTCCTCGGGCCGCGCCTTTCCACGACCTTAAATATCGCATATCCGCCCTTGGCCTCCACAGGTCCGACCACTTCCCCTACCTTAGCCCTAAACACCTCCTCCACGAACTTCTTCCCGAATATGGCCTCGGACAGCCGGTCCTTGGACACTGGAAACCTCCACCTCAGCCTGCCCGGCCTCCTCAAGGTACTGTACCTCTTAGCAAGTTCCTCCATATCCGCCCCCTCCCGGATGAGGGCCAGCAGGGAGTCCGCCTTCTGTTTGTCCCTCAAGTGGATATCTATGACCTCGGCCTTCGGCGGTCGGACGAACTCGTCCCTATGTGTTTCGTAGTACGCCCTCTCCTCCTCCGGCGTGATGTCCAACCTGTCGAGTATCTCCATCTCTCTGAGCCTCTCGACCATAAGGTCGAGCTTCCTTTTCTTTAAACCGGATAGCACGGCAGAGCAGGTATCTAAGCCAGCTTTCTTGGCTTCGTAAGGCAGTATCACATATGAGAGCAGGAGGCGTTCTCCGAAGTCCCTGACAGAGGCGCTGTCTTTCGGATCCGGCCTCGTCAGGAACGAGGCCTTTTCGAAGTTCTCCACCCAATCCCCCAAGGTCAAAGCCCCGAGGTCGGATCGGAACAGGACGATATCTTCCTCGTCGGGGGATAGCTTGGGCGGGACCGAGGTCTCCAGCCTCTCCCTGAGGATGCCCAGCGCCTCCCGATCGCATTCCACGTGGTACAGCTCTTCTAAGGAATCTATGTAAGCCTTATTTATCCTCCTTTCCAGCTCGGGCATCAACCTCATCTCTATCCCCTTCCGGACTTCCTCGAACCCAACCTCCTTCCTGCCCGTGACCTTGACGATGTGATACCCGAAGATCGTCTTAACAGGCCCGTATATCTGGCCTATATCCAAGGAGAACGCTACCTCAGCGATCTCAGGAGGTATCTGGTCCCGGAAGAGCCAGCCCATATCCCCACCCCTTTCGGCGCTTCGCCTGTGCAGGGACACCTCCTCCGCCAGGTCTTCGAAGTTCCTGCCTTTCTTGAGGGCCTTTAAGATTTCCTCTGCCTCGCTTTTGGTCTTAACCAATATCTGGCTTATCCTGATGCTTTCGTCCATCCTGCGCTTTTTATAAAACTTAAAGGCCTCTTCCTCGCCCCTCTCCCTCGCTTTGGCACGCACCGCACGGTCGTAAAGCTCCCAGAGCATAAATTTCCTCTTCTCGTTCTCCAACCTCTCGAGCACCTCGGGATCGTCCTCTAAGCCCCTGGAACGGGCCTCCAAAACGAGCAATTCCTTATCTATCGTAAGCTCGAGGCACTTCCTCCATCCCTCTAAGGTCGTCGTGTCCGGCCTCTGCCTCGGGGACATCCGTGCTATGGCCTCACGTAGGTCTTCGAAAGTTATCGGCTTATCTCCTACCGTCGCCAGGACACGCCCTTTCTTCGGTCCACATCCGGACGACGCTACGAAAGCTACAAATAACAAAACTGGCACAGAAATCCAAGACTTCCGTGCCAGCTTTTTACGATCTCGGAGGTACATCATTAATCTGCAGCCCCAGCGTACAAGCTGACGAAAGCGATCGAAGAGCTCTTCGTCTCCTCTTTCAGGAAGGTGGCCTCCATGCGGAAGCCGACTTTAGCCGTAAGCTTGTAGCCCATATAGTCCGACTCGTTCGAAAGCTGGATCGCATAGATCCAGGTGTAGAAGTCCCTCTCTTCCCCTTCGAAATCGAAGGATTTCAAATATTCGCCGCCCAACTCCAACGTAGCCCGACCTATCAGAGGACGCTTCAAGATCAAAGAAGGATTCACAGTTAAGACCCGCTCCTTAGGTTTCACCTTAAAGAAGGGCTCACGATACCAATATTCGGTCTTGATCCTCGGTTGTATGCGGAGGTTCCCGTATTCTATGGTATGATCTAGCTTGTTGATCCACCCGAAGAAGCGGCTCAGCCTCCTTTGCCCCTCCCTCGAGGAACGCTGGCGGTAAAATTCGTATTTGAGCTTGGTAATGAAGTTCGAGCGAGGAAGGCCGAGGTAGTGGAAATCGGTGTAGAACGTCCCTATCAAAGTGTTCTGTGCCACTAAAGGGTCCTGGAACGGCTGCATCGAACCCTTGGTGCCGGGAGTCTGGACCCATTGGATGAGGTCGTCGGGTATGTTGTCGTGCACCGACTGGAGGTTCGCAAAGGCCCTCCAATCTCCCACGGCAGGGAAGCTTCTCTTCAGGGTGAAGAGGCCATATGTGGAGCGGCTCTCCTTCTTCGAGGACAGGAGCCTCTCGTAGGAATGTCCGACTGTAACCTTTACCCCGTCCAATACCTCCACACCGCCGTAGAAGTTATATCCCCTGTGATCACGCTTGTAAGGATAGTCCGGTTCGTCGTCGTTTTCGAACCTGTCTATAACGGTGTTGTGGTTCATATCCAAGCCGAAGAGGAACTCTGGCCGATCCACCGAGTACCTCAGGAAGGGTTCCTCATAGTCCGGCTGGTAGTTCATGTTCTCGTTAAAGTCGGATATAAGGTCGTTGTTTTCGTCCAAGCCCGGGAACACCCCTCCCCTTTGGCGCTGATCTATCTCGTTTTCTCCTTTATCGCTTATCCTCTTCCAGTCCGGGAGGTGGTCCTGGTCGTCGTTGTCCTCTACAAACTCGTACCAATAGTTTTGAGGATTATCGTAATATATCCTACCCTGGGAATCAGGTATATACATCGTGGTGAGGTAGTCTCCATCTATGCTGAAAATCTCCCCGTAGAAGTACCATGGAAATGCTATCTTAGAGAGCGTGAGGTAGAAGGCATGGGATCTATCTGCAAAGGCCGTATGTTCCTCCACCTTGGGGTTATTGTTCGGGAACCTCCTGAAACGTCTGTTGACGTCGTACTCGGCCTCGAGGTCGAAGCCCATGACGTCTTTTATCTCCAAGGTCACCCCCAAGATCTCGTTCCCTGTGGGCAGGCCGTACCCGAACCTTATGGCCTGCATGTTCGTCCCGTCCTTGACGTTTCCTGGAGCCCTCGTCACGGGCAGGAATATCTGGTTTCCGGTGTCGTCTATTTGGAGGTTCGAGGTGATCTCCACGAAATAATCGTTCGCTAGCACCAACTCGAACTCTACCTTTTTGAACCAATTGACATCCCTGAGGAATCCTGCCTCATCCACGTAGGTATACTGGGAGATATCGTATATGAGATATAGTTTATCAGGACCGTTCACCTCCCAATGCGCTCCCCTCTTGACCCCTCCCAATATCTGGGGGTTGCCAGGGCCGAGGTCGGCAGGCCTGCCGTCTATGTAGATCTGTTGGGCGAACAATATGGCCCCTACCCCGTCCTCCGGAGAGTCGTCCGAGATCCGTATCGTTATCGTCCTCACCTTCCCCCAGTTCTGTCCGGTGGTCAACTGTCCTTTCATGGAGTTCTCAGCCCAATCGTCCGTGCTCTTCGCCAGATGGGCGTTTACGTATGTCCCGCCCACCGTGACGAAATCTCCCACCTGAACAGTTCCCCGCATACCCAAAAGGATGGCGTGATCGGTCTCGGTCTGGGGGGGCGAAAGGTCGGTCTTCCCGGGAGTCCCCGTATTGTCTATCCTGGACGCCAGAACTGTCAGGGAATATTTGTCGGTCTGGAGGTCCAGCTGCATCCCGTCGAAAAGGGGCTTCGAAAACGTTAAGGGAGTCAATGTTGTTCGGATCTTATCTCCCAGGCTCAGGGCAGCGTAATACTGCCCCTTGGACACCGAGGAGATCAGCAACCTGTCGAACCAATTAGAATATCTGGGGTTTTTGTACACCGAGCTCCCGTATTCCCTCGGTTGAAGCTCTTCCCATTCGTAGATCTTCCATCCCCTAGTCACGAAGCTTCCGAAGATGTCGTACTGGCTAAATCCCTCCAATGCGTAGTCCACATATCTTTTATAATGCTCCCTGGCATAGTTGCTGTACTGCCACTGCTTCCATCCGTACACCTTATACAGCTCCTGAGGGACGTACCACTTCCGCAGTGTGGGATTTAAAGCCTCCATAAGCGTGCCCGGGCCAGTGGGCACCTTCTCCTGCGCGGCCGAGGAACCTACGCTCGATATCAATAATCCTAAAATTGCGCACTTCCACGGTCTCATCGGACCCTCCCTTTTCAATAAACTACTGTCACGGCCCTCATCCTGGCGTTCCGGCCTTCGGTCCCGCCCACCCATATCTTACATATATATACCCCTGGGGGTACCAACTTTCCGTCTTCGTCCCTTCCATCCCAGTAGACTTCAGAAATCCTTCCACTTCCCGACAGCCGATCGTAAAGCTTCTTTATTATCCTTCCCTCTATATCGCACATTTCCACGACCACCCGGCATGGCTCCGTAACCCTTAAAACGTCGAAAGTAACTTCCAACCTTTCGTTCGTTCCGTCCCCGTTCGGGGTGACCACGGCAGGGTCCAGCCTTACGTTGCTCACGAGCCAATCGGAATTCGCAAGGTCCGGGACCCTCACGCTCAGGTCTTCCCTCCTGGTCGGGTCCACCTGCTGCCATAGGCTTGGTTTGCTGTGATGCCCTACCCATACCTTAAACTCCGTCCCATCTATGAATATCCGACCTTTGAACTTCACCTCGACCGGGCATCCGAATACCTCCTTGGAGAGCCGAAGTACGAGGACCGAGTCCGCTTCCGCCACCTTGGCAGGGACCTCCTCGCTTCCAACCCAGACCTCCAAAGAATCCCTATCGAAGTTCATCTCCGGGAAGGCCCGTATCCGGACGATGTCGAACCCCGTGACATCGGCGTCTCCCACCTTTACAGAATCCGCCTTAAGGGAATCCGGAAGCATCTCCCAATTCTCTTTCAACATGAGGTTCCCATCTACGTCCTTCCAGAGCCATATCTCCTCCACCACCCTGCCCCTCATCGCCTCGGGAAGCTTCCTCCAATCTTCCTCTGAGATCTCCCTCCCGAACCTGTCGTACCATTTCGTCTTCCAGCTTCCGCCGAGGGAAGGCCTTTCGATGTGTACCCTGAACCAAGTGTCCTGCCCGGGCTCTACCCGCCTGGGCGTAACCCATCCCAAAAGTTTGATGCTCGCAGGGTCCGTGTAATGTATGTGGATGGCGTCCAGGGAAGGGCTGACATCTGGGCCTCCGGATATAAGCTGGGCCTCTATCAACAGGTACCTCCTCGGGCTCGGGCTGGCGAACTCCTCTCCGGAATATCTGTAGTAGTGACTCCATGGGCTCCAGAATTCCTCCACCGGAACCACCTCTTCCACGATCGGTCCTTTATCGAAGGAGAAGAGGCTCTCGTAGGTCTCCTTGGATACCTCCTTGCCGTCCCTGGTATAGTAATGTCTCACCGTCTCAACTACTTCTCCCGTCCTCGTCCGGATCAGGATCCGACATCCCTCTGGTACGTTTCCTTCCCAGGATACGGAGGTGATGTTCCAGGGATGTCCAAGATCTATCAAAGGGGACCGGAGGGTTATGCCAGCTATCCTTCCCCTCCCGAACATGTGCATCTCGTGGATGTGGGCCTCGGTCCCGGCCAAACTCCTGTAATAGCCCGCTCCGTAGTCGTTGTGGAAGAATATATATCGGACCGGCCTGAGGGGGAAAGTTATGTCGAAGTTCCATCGTTTATCGGTGTTCCGGATGTCCACTAACTCGTCCCATTTTAGGTTCCTCCCGTTCACCCGCCAGATTTCTCCGACGGATGCGGCCGTCTCACTCCCGTCCGAGACGTAAAGCTTGAACCCGTCCATAAGGTCGTTGTCGTCGTCCGGCGGAAGGGCCAGAAGCCTTATCGTATCCACCCAGAAGGTAGCTCCCAGGTCTATCTTGAACCACCCGTCCACCGTCCAGTCGTACCTATGCGATATCCATGCGGCATCCGTCCACATGAACCCGTCGTACAGGTACTTGACCATCCTCGTGGTGGCGCTCCCCTCGGGCCCTTCGGTGGCCCCTCCCCTCTCGATGAGCCCTTCCAAGATATTCTCACCCTTTTGGTACACCTCCACCTCTGCCAACCCCGCATCCACCTTCCTTGTGAACTCTATCTTCAGATATTGGATGGCCTCCCCCAAAAGCAACTCCCCCTTCTCCTCCACCGGACAGAACTCCACAGCCCTGTCCTCCCCCTCCTCGGGGAGGCTTCCTCCGGTGGATATGTAATGCTCCTTGGAATCGAAGATGATTTCGAAGATGTGTTTGTCGTTCGGGACCTTAGTGTAAGCTACAGGGAAATAGTTTATGATGAGATGCTTTGCCTCGGGGTACCTCTGCTCCCCACGGGAGACGAAAACCCTGAATTCGGGGAAAGGAACCTTGTCCTTAGCGAAGATTAGCCTTATCCTCTTGGCCGATACCACTCTACCTAAGTCTATCTCCACCCACCAGTCCTCTACGTCGTCCTCGGGGTCGGGCGCCCAGTAGGTAGAAAGGTCCCCGTCTATGACCTTTGCCGCATCCTCCTTGCTGCCCGAGCCCACCTGCCGGATCCCCCCTACGAACTTCCTGGTGACGCCGGGGCGGACTAAGCGCTTGTAAGAGTAATTCGGAGCATCCAAGCACACGTTTATCTCTTCCCCCACAACCTCCCCCAGCTCCACCCTCCCGTCTTCGGTCACCCGCACCAATTTGGAGAGGGCTCTAGCGCTCTCCTCGTCCCCGAGCACCCTCCCGTTGACTTGCCACTTCTCCCAGTCTTCCTTCGTATCTATCGTGTACACACCACCCCAAGCAGAAGCCACAAGCCCCATCGCCCAAACCATCAGTTCACCGAACACGGCCCATCACCCCCACATCAGTAAACCACCGAGACCAAGCCGACGTACTGAAACCTCTCCTCATCCCCACGCACCAGCACCCTGAACAGATAAACCCCGGGAGGGACGATGTTTCCCTCATCGTCCTTCCCGTCCCAGCTTACCGGATATTCTCCGTTACCTACCTCGTCCGTCCATAACTTACGCACTATCCTCCCGGAAACGTCGTAGACCGTAACGGAGACAGGGACAGGCCGCACTGTTCCGAAGATCTTGAAGGTAATGGTCGTCTCGTCGTTCTTTCCATCCTTATTGGGAGTGAATGGATTGGGAAAGACGGTCACATCCCCCAACACCCTACCCAGGGAAGCCATAGACCCCTTTACCGTAAGGTCCCCCAACCTCTCCTCCTCAACCTTCTGGGGCAGGCTTTCCGCCATCCAGCTCGCATAAGCTAAGGCGTTAAAGGTTGTGCCGTAGACGAGGATGGTGTTCTCGAATATCACTTCCAAGCTGTCCTTATTAGAGGACACCAGCCTTCCCAGACGCACCCTCAAAGTGTCCTCCGTGGCCTCGACGGTGTAGTCGTCCCTGGGGAGTTCCTTCCCCCCTACCTTGACGACGACGGTGGAGGTGTCCGTCCTGACCGGGGTCGCTATCTCGACGATGTCGAAGCCGGTATCCCCCCGGCCACGGTCTATCTCAGGACGTACAACGAAATGGAAGGTGGTAGGCTCCCCGAGGTCGACGTCGGTATTCGGGAATATCTTCCCTAAAAGCCTACGTGCCACGACGGGCTGGGAATATTCGAATGAGACCTCGTCCACCTTGGCCTTCGTCATAGGGCTATCGTTGGTAACGACGACCTTGATCTGAAGGTATCTCCTGGGCCCTTCGACGATGAACGGCTCCCCCGGAGAGCTGTAAGGTGGAGACCAGGGGGTCCAGTTCTCGAGGTCCGGCACGTCCTTCCTTCCCCTCTCGTCGGGCGCCAGCCTTTCCCATGCCTTCCTGTTGTCCTCGTCCGTCCCCTCGAGGATCTCCTCTTCCTCCCCTACCTCATTTAGCCGGAAGTACTTAAGAGCTGTAGCGTCCTTGCCCACCCTGGTGTACACCGCCACGTGCGAACCGGGTTCCACTTCGACCTTCCACCAAACCCTCCCCAAGTTGGCCTTGTTTCCCAGGTCTATAACCTTGGATATAAAGGTCATCTCCCTGAGGTAGCCCTCCCCATATATCTCCAATTGGTTTAACTGGAAAGGATCGGGACGACTGCTGCGCAGCTTGAGGTATCGTATATATTGAGGTGTGAAGCTCGAGTCGTCCACTACCACCTGGGTGTTCGTAGGGACGGCGCTCAAGAGATGATATATGGGCTTCCCCTCCTCGTCCACTTCCTCGCCGTCGTTGGCATATAGTTCGTAACCCTTCAAATAATAGTCCTGAAATTCTCCGTACAACAGGGGCCAGAACTTCACCCTCTTGACCGGATATGGAGCACCCAGATCCACGTAGATGACGACGCCCAGGTTGTTGGCAGATTTCATAAAATCGTCGAAGGCAGTTGAATCAGGCGGTTCACCGGAGCTTCCGTCGGCTATTATCAATATCCTCTCCCTTCCGCCGAAGCCTACATGCGGGCTCCAAAGCCGCCCATCCCCTTCGCTATATATGCGGCCCTTGTACGGCCCTACGACCCTCCCTTCGACCCCGTAAGCCGGGAACAGCCTCCCTTCCTCCCATAGCTTATGTAGAATGTTTTCGCCAGGGGGGACGCGCACAGGCATAACTTTGCCGGGATCGGAGAAATAGTCGACATATTTGCTCATGAAGGAGGCCATATCTGACCAGGGATGCTCACTTCCGCCGAGCACATAACGTTTGATCTCAGCCTTGGCCTCTCCGAACATCAGCAGCACTGCCGTTAAGCAGATCACCCTTCCATACACGGACATAGCAGGCCTCCATGGCTAACGGACAGCCTCCACCTTCCGATGGAAGCGGAAGACGACATCCATGGTTTCTAAGGGGTTCCCCTGATAATCGGACCGCAACACAACGTTCTTCAATATAATTTTAACTTCTTTTACATCCTTGTGGAAGACGGGAAAGACCACATACCCCTCCCGCTCCTGGCCGCTGAAGATGGGTTCCGCATGGTACAGGGTCCTCTTGAGGATGTCCATCCGTTCCTCGTACCGGGCATTAACGTTGCCGGCATATCCTATCACGAAGCGGATATAATAATCCCTAAGGTCGGACAGGGTCAGGGGATGGTAAACTCTGCCGTTTTGTGCTACGGCGACCATCTGGGAGGGGTCCACCAGTACCTTGGGGTACGTATAATTTTTCACCTTCAACTTGAAAACTGTGAAGCGCTGGGGGGGACGGTCCTCTCCGGGTGGGACCCAATTGCCATAGGTGTAAGGGTTGGTAGAAAAAATACCGGCATTGGAATAGGCGGCGAACTGCCGGTTCAGCTCCTCGTCGGTCATAGGCCTCAGGCTGATCTCTAACCTCTCACGTGTAAAGACCGTAGTTCCGTCGTCCAACACTTGTACCTCGGATACCTGCCTGTCCTCGGGCTCAGGCCTCCAGGGACCCATATAATACCGATGCGCACATCCGATTATTAGCAACAAAAGAAAAAATCTCGCTCTCATCTTCATCCCTTATGTTAAGGAGGGGTGGGATGGACCTCCATCCCACCCCTCCGGCGAAGGACCGGCAGTTACTTCAGCATGCTCTTGATCTGGCCCCAGGTGGAGGGCTCCACCGCCACCTTTATGCCTCCGGGATATGCATCCTCGAAGGAGAGGCATACTGCCCTCTCGAAGTTGTCGGCGGTGAAGGCGTTGTCTATGCCCTCAGGGTTGGGGCCGTTGAAGGTCAGGTAGGCGTAGTCCTGGTCGCTCTCGGAGTCGACATCGAAGAGCGTGAACCGCATGCCGAACTCGCTGCCGGCCTCCATGTCGTGCTTAGTGCTGGCGTCGGGCCCGGTATGGTCGCACCAGTCGAACACCGTTATCGTGGCCTCCATGGTGTAGGACCCCGTCGTCTTATCTAAGACGAGCCCGGAGACCAGATACGGAGGGGTAAACGGCCAGCGCTCTTCCTCGGACCAGCTGTAAGCGCCCCACCAGTTGTCGAGGTCGGGCCTCCATATGCCCTGCCAGGCCCTCTCAGCGTGCAACCCCTCTTCGTACTGGTACGGCCCGCCCTGGCCGTCGCCGTTCACGTACCAGTAGATGGAGTCCATGCCCTTCCAGGTCTCGAAGGGGTTCTCGGAGGGCCAGTACCCGACATCGTCCACGACCTGGGCGGCCACCACCAAGACGTCCGTGGTGGCGTTGTACCCCACGAACAGGAAGGGCACGTCCCAGTCGCCAGCACCGGTGTACTCCTCGCCGCCACCCGCCCTCGGCGGGTTCTCAGCCGGCTTGTCCAGGCATTCGGAGAGGGTGTAGACCCAATCGTCCGGCACCCAACCCCACTCGTCCAACACTCCGTCCACCGTGGGCATCACTTCGTCGGGGACGGGAGGCAGGTACAGCGGATGGGCCGTATGCGGGTTGTAAGCCCAAGCACCTGCCGCTACCATCAGCACCATCGCCACTGCTGCTACCGTTCTCATCGCTCCCTCCTTTTTGGTTTAGAGATCCTATGAACTACAACTACAACCGCATTTACGATCGCCCTTTTCTTGACCACCCCCTTTCCTAAAAGATTTTCGTTCTCACCTTATCCTGTATAAACTGAGGCCAACTCTACATGGCCTAATAATACCTCTCGAGCCTCCAATCGGACATAAGGCCAGGCAAGCTCGGATCTATCAGGTAGAGCCTAATGTGTACGTCGCCGTCCACCCGGAAAGTGATAGAAGCATCCCTGGTTCCATCCTGGGCCCGCATCGTGACCTGTTTGCCTCCTTCCACCACCTTCCCCAGGAAGTCGAACTCGGGCACGGGACAATCGTCCGGCCAGTTGAACACCCTAACTACTGGCTCCTCCCCCTCCACGGTGCAGGTCACCTTGAACTGTCCGTCCCTGAGCCCAATGGAAAGGGCCGCCCATCCTATAGATGCCCTGGTCTTTTTAGGGTCAAGGTCTATAAATAAGAAAATCCGGCCATCCTCGCCCGGGCTCGTGCTTTTGACACAGCCTATGTACAGGACTGCCGAGATGAGATAGAAGATGAACCCTCTCGGCCGGA
>QNCW01000059.1 GCA_003645885.1 Candidatus Latescibacterota bacterium
CCTCGCCGCCCTGAGGTACCCCTTCTTGAGCCAAACTTTCGCCAAAAGGGCCATGGCGTCGACGTTGTAAGGGTTGGCCGTCAGGACCCTACCCAAGGCGTCCTCAGCGTGGTCCAAGGCCCCGACCCTCCAGAAGAGCTCCGCCTCGGCCATCTCATAGTCCTGGAACTGGATCCCGTTGTCCTCCCCGCTCCCCATCCTCAGGTGGACGGCGGATGCGGTGTAGTCGCCCTTCCTTGCATAATAACGGGACATCACCCTGCAGGAGTACCTCGCCCGGGATATCTGTGGAGAAAAGAGGAAGTCGAGGGCTTGCTTAACCTCCCCCCTACGCAGATGCGCCTTGCCGAGGTTGAAAGAGGCGGTCTCGCACGGATGGAGGCGGTAGGCCCTCCTCCAGTAGGAAAGCTCGTCCCTGGATATGTGGTTCAACCTCACCTGAAAGATGCCGTAGTATACGACCAGGGCGTATCCGGCTGCCAAAGCCCACGCCTTCCCCTTGGAAAGGAGCAGGTCCACCACGCCTCCCACCACCATGGCGAGCCCGAGTGAGGGAAGGTAGAGGTACGGCCAGTAGAGGTACTCCTCGACGCCGTTCCAGGCCGTCGAAAGGAACGGTACCATTCCGCAGTAAGCCAACAAGATCCCGAGGCCGGCCCAAGTCCTCCTTGCGGCCAAGGTTCCTGCTCCCAGTATTATGAGGTTTACGAACATCCACACGAGGAACTTGGGATGGTAGAATTTGAAGATCCTCTCGGCCGTCTCGTGGAGGACGGCCGGAATCCCCACCCCAGCCAGGAGGCCTTTGAGGTATAACCCAGTGGCTCCGACGACCGAAAAGAAGCTGAACCATCCCGAGCCCTCAGCGAAGGAGATGTACTGGTAGTGGAGGGGGTGAGGTTTGTAATATAGCCAGAAGGGAACAAGGACGAGCAGAGGCCCTAAGAAGGGGAGCGCGTACAGGACCGACCGCCTGATGGGCCTTCTTCTGTACAGGACCTCGTAGGCTAGAAGGAAAAGAGGAAGGGCTCCTCCTGCCTTGCAGGTGAGGAGGCTCAGAAGGAACAGCACCGGAGACAGGACGTATCTCTTTCCGAAATGTCCCGAAAGGTAAAGGTTCAGGGAGCCAAGAAGGAAGGTCGTACCTAAAAGGTAATGGAAGTTCCCGGCCTGGCCGAAGACCACGGAACCTATAGGGTGAAGTGCGAACACGAAGGTGGCCAGGAGGGCCGCCGACGTGCGATGTGCGAACCTTTCGAATATGTGGAAGGCCAAGACCGCATTGAAGAAGTGCACCAGGAGGAACAAAGTCCTCCAGAACCAAGTCGCATCCGCTGGGAAGAAGGTCCTGAGAGAAGCGAGCACCGCATATCCCAGGGGCCTGAAGTGTCCCCCCGTGAACATCAGGAAGTCCTTGGAGAATATTATGGGAACGTTCCCCCACCAGGAAAGGAGTGGAAGCCTCAGCACGCTTTCGGGACCTGTCACGAGCCCCGGGGTCCCGATATATAGGGCCGATGTGGCCGCCAGCCCGGCTGCCAGTACCAACCATGCCCAGAATTTCCGACCCATATCATCCTCCTTGCACGCTCAGGGCCGGGCCCTCCACCCGGACGGCCTTGTACAGGTTCCCATCGGTTATGGGGGGTCTGTGGGCCACGAACTCAGGTATGTTGTAGCTCGCCGGCGGCAGTTCCTTGACAGGAAGGCGGACCGCGGGATGTGCGTGGCCTTCTTCATCTATATAGGTAAAGTAGAGCCTCGCATATATTCCGTCGTCCCTTTTGCTCGCAAACACGAGCCACCTCGAGTTCGAGGACCAACTGTGCCAGGAATCGGCAGCGTAGTCCACGTTGCTCTCAAGCCTGCGTGGGGGACCCTTGAGGTCCGACCTCATTATGTATATGTCGCTGGAGGACTTTATCAGTGAACCTCCGTCGGAGGTACAGAAGGAAAGCCACCTCCCGTCCGGGGAGAACCTGGGGTAGTAGTTGCTCCTTCCGTTGAGCGATGCTCCGGGTACGGGCCTGGGCTCCCCTCCCTCGAAGGGTATCACCATGAGGTCGTACTTCACCTGCGCCGGATGTAATCCCGCCGGAGCCGAGCAGAAGACCAGGGAATCTCCGTTCGGGGTCCAGCGGGGATATATCTCCAGAAGGTCGGGCTCGGAGGCCCCAGGAAGCAGGTAAGCCTTGTTTTCCGGCAGGTCGTAGATCGCTATGTCGGATGTGGGCTCCCCTGCGAACTGGGTCTCGAACACGACGGGATGGAGGGTCACGAGCTGCTGGTTCGCCGAGAAGGCAAGCTTCTCCCCGTCCGGGGACCAGGAGACGAAGGTGCTCATCTGTATGGAGAAGGGCAGACGAACCTTCCATCCCTTACGGGACGATATATCGTATATCCCCAGGTAGACCCTAAGGTCGTAGTCCCCGCCGGCCATGTACCTCACCTGAAGGGCGAGCTTCCCTTCGTCCCCTCTTTTGGAGGAGAAGGTGTGGCAGTTGAAGCAGTACTTCCTCCGGGCCGAGAGGAAAAGCTCCTCCTTAAAGCTCCTTATGTCCCTCACGAACATGTCCGGGGCCTTCTTAGGGTTGAAGGGAGGGGATACGATACGGTACACCACGAAGTCGTCGGCAGGACAGGGAGCGAAGCTGAAGTGCACCCTCCCGGAGACGTACACCGGTCCGGAGCCGTCCTTCCGTGTCCCCCTCACCTCCACCCATATTTCCCCGCCCACCCTCTTAAGCTCCTCCCAGACCTCCTCGGGGAACCACCACCTCCTCCTATGCGTCACGAAGGTCCACTCCCTCTCCCCCGCCCCGACCTTCACCTGCCAGATGTCGTCCAGGGGGTCCTCCCACTCCACCTCCGGGGTGCAGAGGTTGGGAGGGAAGACAGCTCCGTCGGGTGGATACGTTATCCTGAGCAGGGGCGAGGGCCTCCTCTCCCTGTAAACGCTCGGGGAGCGGAGCCTCAGCACGGCCGTAGCCCCAGTCACGGCCTCCGCCCTTCTGCGCATCATGGCTTCGAATTCCTCCCTGGCCGCCCCTCCAGGCCACGAGAGCGGTTCTATGCGGGGCGGGGATGGGATCCCCAAAGCCTCGTAAGAACGCTCCTGGGTGTACCTTTCGTAGGCCCTGAGGTCGTACCTGTAGCCCGGCAGGTAGGGCAACTTTGATACCTGGGCAGCCCTCGCAGGACCGGAGAAGAGTTCTTCGAGCTTCCGTGTCCTGCTGTGGTGGAGGAGGAAGATTCCCAAGGGGACCACCACAACAGGGCCCACCAAGACCAGAACCTTTCTCCTCATATCTTCTCCCATCGGCGACGTTTTCGACTCATGCATCCGCACCTTAACGATGCGAAACTGAAACCCTCAGGTGCGTCGCACTCGGCCGGGCCCCTCCTCGAGCTCCCTCAGCATGTCCCTGAACTTGGCCGCCCTCTCGTAGTCCTCCCTCTCGGCGGCCTCCTTCATCCTCCTTTCGAGTTCTTCCCTTATCTCCTTGGGGCGCACTTTCTTTATCCTATCCGCCCAGCCCCTCAGGAAGCGGAGCTCCTTTGCCTCGGGGATGAGGTCTTCGAGGCCACGTTCCGAGAAGAATTCCTCTATCCGTCGTATGCCGTCCTCTACCTCCTCCAAGGCGCCTTCGTAGTCCCCCCTCTGGAGGAGGAGGCTCGCCCTCGCCTGGGCGAGGTGCACGATCACGAATGGTCTGAAGGCATCAAAGGTCCTCCTGTCCTCCTCCCTCAGGGCATACGACTTTATCAGGTCCATGATCCTGAGGTTGTGCTCGGCGTCCCTTGCGGCCCCCTCGTACTCCCTGAGCTGTAGGAGGCTTATCCTGCGGTGGTAGTACTGCATCATCTCCCTCCTCAGGGCCGAGCATTCCTCCTCGTCCAGGTGGAACCCCTCGTCCGTTCCGTGCTCGGCCCTGTGGCGTGCGAGCTTCTTGAGGTAGTAAGCCAGAAGGGAGGGCTCGCCGAAGGGCTCGGTGCCGTCGGGCCTTCCCTCCACCTCCATCTGGAGGAGGCCGAGGTCGAGCCTCAGCTGGAGCTTGGGCCTTCCGTCCAGTCCCTTTATCTTCCTCACCGAAAGCCTTCCGGGACGGTAGTCCCATCCGTCCAAGATGGGTCCTATGTCCAGATCGCCGGACATCACACGAGCCTACTTAGGACCTCCCTGTAAGGCCCTGAGTGTGCCTCGGGCCTGAAGTAGACCTTCTTGGTGTAGTCCAGGGCCCCTGAGATGCGCTCGAAGTCCTCGGAGAGGGCCTGGAACAACCCTGCGCCTGGAATGTACATGGCCTTGTCCATCCTCCAGACCGAGAGGTACGCCCTGCTTCCCTGTGAGAGGTAGAACCCCAACACCCCCCTCCTCTGCACGAACTCCCTGAATATCCCGCTCATGAAGAGCGTGTAGTCCCCTATGTGGCGGTATATCTCCCTCTCCCTGGCCAACGGATGGCCCCCAAGCTCGGGCCTTCCCGGCCCGGAGACCTCCACCAACATCTCCACGACCGTGGTGAGCCTCCTTCCGGCCATGTCCTTGATCCTGTATAGCCTCTCCGTCCTGGAGAACCTGGCCAAAAGTTCTGCCACGTAGTCCCATATGGCCCTGTCCCATATGAAAAGCTCCGTGAAGCTCCTTTGAAGTATCCGGAGGAAGAAACGCTTGAGGATCGGCACGGATTCGTCATGCCTCTCCCTCATACGCATCCCTCTCTATCGGCCGTCCACATCGCAGGCGAAGGCCACATATTGTTCTCAGGTGGCCGTCAGGACCTGAACCATGTTGAAGAGGGCCTGCCACTGCTTCTCGTCCATCTTGCTTACGGCCTGCAGGAGCTTCGGTATATCCCTGTCCTCCACCTGCCCTACGCCGGCTAAAGCTTCCTTCCACTTAGGGTCCCTCAGGATGTCCCTGATACCCCGATCTCTAATGGCCTCCCTGAGGACTGGGTCTTTAAGCGCCTCCAGAAGCTCACCGTCGGCGAGCACGCTCCTTACCTCCACCTCGGTAAGCATCCTCAAAAGCTCAACCTCGATATCCTTCCCCTCCGAAAGGAGGTACTCCAGGACCGGACTTTCTAAAAGCTCTTGGACCCTAAGGAAAAGCTCCCTCGCAAGCCCGGACGCCCTCTCTATGTAGGCCATAAGGAGGACCTTCTTAGGGTCCAGGTCCAGGACTTCGGCGAGCTTCAGACAGATCTCGTCCGACGGGACCTTCTCCCCCTTCTCTATCTGACCTATGTAGGTGTCCCACACTCCTACGGCCTGGCCGAGCTGCTTCTGGGTGAAGCGGCCCTTTCGGGCCTGCTTTATGGCTTCCCCGAAGTTCATGCCCTTCTCCTGTAAAACTAAAGTTAATACGATCCGTCGGGAAATGCAACCCGCATTCCCGGCCCCTGGTGGGGCAGTGCATCTACGGGGCTTGCCTATCAAATCCGGAGTTTGTATATTGTAGGAGGACCCTGAAAATCGGGAGGTTCCATGCGCACCCGACCTTTCCCCTCGAGGAAGCTTTACGACGGTGAGGAGCTTTGGGAGCTCGCCGAGGCCCTCAGGAGCCAGACCCTCTTCAGGTACACCGGCTCCAAGGTGAGGAGGTTCGAGGAGGAGTTCGCAAGTTACTTCGGGGTGAAGTACGCCTGCGCGTCCACTTCCGGCACCGCAGCCATCCACACGGCCGTGGCCATGGTGAACCCCGACCCAGGGGACGAGATAATAACCTCCCCCATAACCGACATGGGCACCGTGGCCCCTATAATCTATCAGAACGCAATCCCCATATTTGCCGATGTGGGCGAGGATTACAACCTCGACCCAGAAAGCGTGGAGGCGAACGTGACCGAACGGACGAGGGCCATAATAGTCGTGCACCTCTTCGGAAACCCTGCCCGCATGGACGAGATAATGGAGGTAGCGCGCAGACATAACATCACAGTCATAGAGGACTGTGCCCAGGCCTACCTTGCGGAGTACAAGGGGAGGCTCTGCGGGACCATAGGTCACATAGGCTGTTTCAGCCTTCAGGGGTCCAAACACATAACCACCGGCGAAGGCGGGATGACGATAACCGACGATCCGGAGCTTGCCAAGAGGGGGGCCATGTTCACGGACAAGGGTTGGGACAGGTCAAAGGAGGGGCCGAGGGTCTACCCCTTCCTGGGCCTGAACTACAGGATGACCGAGCTTCAGGGCGCCGTGGGCCTGGCACAGCTCAAGAAGCTCAGGGGGGTCGTGGAGCGCAGGAGGAAGCTTGCGGGGATGCTCAACGAGAGGCTGGGGGATGTAGAAGGCGTCAAGCCACAGCCGGTGGCCGAGGGGAACAAGTGCTCGTATTGGCAGTACGCCTTTACGATAGACAAGGACAAGGGGGTCCCGGCGGCCAAGTTCGTCGAAGTCCTCAGACGGGAGGGGATACCTGCGAACGCAGGATACATAGGCAAGCCGATATTCCTCTCCCAGGAGGCCCTGAGGGACAAACGTACCTTCGGGAGGTCCTCCCATCCCTTCGATTACCCCGGCGTGAGGAAAGTGAGGTACGAGGAGGGAATCTGCCCCAACTGCGAGGACATCCTCAACAGGATGGTCCTCCTCCCCTTCAACGAGGAGTTCACCGAGGAGGACGTAGACGACCTTGCGGAGGGGGTCAGGAAAGCGGCGGAGGAGCTGTTCTGATGGAGGAGATGCTCGAGGTGGTCGACGAGGAGGGCAGGGTCGTGGGCCTTGCGCCCCGAAGCCTTTGTCACAGCGACCCCAAGCTAGCGCACAGGGCCGTACATGTGATCGTGGTCAATTCCAAAGGAGAGCTCCTCCTCCAGAAGCGTTCCCTCACGAAGGACGTACAGCCAGGAATGTGGGACACGTCCGTGGGAGGGCATCCGAGGCCCGGGGAGACCTACGAGGACGCGGCCCGCAGGGAGATGGCCGAGGAGCTCGGGATCGAAGGAGCGAACCTGGAGCACCTGTACGACTACACCTGGCGCTCCGAGAGGGAAACTGAGCTTGTGAGGACCTACAGATGCGTGTACGACGGTCCGGTCCGTCCCGACCCCGAGGAGGTAACCGAAGCCCGCTTCTGGAGGACCTCCGAGATAGAGGAGTCCCTCGGAACGGGCGTCTTCACACCGAACTTCGAGCACGAGTTCGGGAGGTACAGGCGATGGATGGGAAGGAGGTAGCTATGCCCAAGGTGCTCATAGTCTATCACTCCCGCACCGGAAACACCGAGAAGATGGCAGGGTACATCGCCGAAGGGATAAAGGAGGAGGGGGTGGAGGTGGAGGTGAAGCGTGCGGAGGAGGCCAAGCCCGAGGACCTTTTGGAAGCGGACGGAGTAGTTATGGGCTCCCCCACATATTACGGCACCATGGCCGCGGAACTGAAGAAGCTTTTGGACGACAGCGTGAAGTATCACGGAAGGCTGGACGGCAAGGTGGGAGGGGCCTTCGCCTCCTCGGCCCAGGTGGGAGGTGGTAACGAGACCACGGTACTCGACATCGTCGACGCCCTCCTCATCCACGGCATGGTGGTCCAGGGCGACCCCCAGGGGGACCACTACGGTCCCGTGTCCGTCGGGGCTCCGGACGGAAAGGTCGAGGAGGAGTGCCGCAGGAGGGGTCGCAGGATAGCCCAGCTCGTGAAGAAGTTGGCGGGGTGACAGATGGCCGTGGTGCACTTCGTCCGGGTGACCCCTGGGGAGCCCCCGGGGTCGGTAGAGGACAAGGTGGGAAGGCTCTTCGACGCTGCTGGCCTCGGGGAACTTATAGAAGCGGGGGACCTGGTCGCCGTCAAGGTCCACATAGGGGAGAAGGGGAACAGGACCCACGTCCCAGCCAGGTACGTGCGGCCAGTAGTCGAGAGGGTGAGGGAGAGGGGCGGAAAGCCTTTCCTCACGGACACCAACACACTTTATAGGGGGATGCGCTCGGACGCTGTGGACCATATGACCTTGGCCGAGCAGCACGGCTTCTCCCTTAGGGAGGCCGGCGCGCCCTTCGTGGTGGCGGACGGGCTCTTGGGGCACGAAGAGATGGAGGTGGAGATAGAAGGCGAGTTCTACGGCAGGGTGTCCGTGGCAGGGGTCCTGGCCGATGTGCAGGCGATAATGGCCATCTCCCACCTCACCGGCCATCCCCTCACAGGGTTCGGGGGGACGCTGAAGAACCTAGGCATGGGGTTCTCCTCTCGTAAGGGGAAGCTCGCCCAGCACTCCAAGATGCCCCCACGGGTGGACCCGAAGAAGTGCAAGGGATGTGGGACATGCCTGAGGTGGTGTCCCGTGGAGGCCATAGAGATGAGGGGTAAGGTGGCAAGCATAGACGAGGGGAGGTGCATAAGCTGCGGGGAGTGCCTGGCCGTCTGCAGGTTCGGGGCCGTGACCTTCAACTGGGACCAGGGGAGCGAGGTTCTGCAGAAGAGGATGGTGGAGCATGCTTTCGGGGCGGTGAAGGGGAGGAAGGCGGGGTACGTCCTGTTCCTGACCTCCGTGACCAAGGGATGTGACTGTTTCAACGACCCCGGCGAGCCCCTGTTCCCGGACGTGGGGATACTGGCCTCGAAGGACCCCGTGGCCTTGGACCAGGCCGGACTGGACCTCGTGGAGCAGGAGACCGGGAAGCCCCTATCGCAGTGGGCTTACCCCCAGGTAGATCCGAACGTACAGCTCGAACATGCGGAGAGGATGGGTATGGGAAGCAGAAAGTACGAGCTGAGGGAAGTAAAGTAGCATTTGAGGAGGTACCATGCGCATACTCGCCGTCCACGCACATCCCGACGACGTGGAGTTCCTCTGCGCGGGGACGTTGGCGCTTCTGGCCAAGGCGGGGCACGAGGTCCACATAGCCACGATATCCAACGGTGACATGGGAAGCGTGGACATCCCCCCGGAGGAGCTTGCGGAGATAAGGAAGGGGGAGGCCAGGAAGTCTGCCTCGATGATAGGTGCCACATACACCTGTCTTGACTACGGGGACTTCAGGATATTCAACGACCACCCCACCAGGCAGAAGGTTACGGAGCTTTTAAGGAAGGTCCAGCCCGAGGTCGTCATAACTGCCTCCCCCCAGGACTACATGAGCGACCACGAGAACACCAGCTCCTTGGTGAGGGACGCCTGCTTCCTCGCCCCCACGCCCCACTACGACACGGGGGCGGATGACCCTGCTCCCCCTATGAGGTCCATACCTTACCTCTACTACACGGACCCGATCGAGGGCAAGGATTTCTTCGGGGACCCGGTCCCCGTGCACTTCATAGTTGACATAAGCGAGACCATAAAGATCAAGGAGGAGATGCTCAAGTGCCACGCATCCCGGAGGGAGTGGCTTCTGAAGCACCACGGGGTAGACGGGTACATAGAGGCGATGAAGAGATGGAGCGCCCACAGGGGCAAGGAGATAGGGGTGGCGTACGGTGAGGCCTTCCGCCAACACCTGGGACATGCGTACCCACAGGACAACTTGCTTAAGGAGATCTTGGGCGATAGGGTCCATCCCCTCGGAAGGCCGGACACATTAAGGGACGATGTGCTTTAGGAGGTAAGTTGGACTCCAGGGAAAGGCTACTTAAAGCGCTCTCGCACGAGGAGCCCGATAGGGTCCCCTACGACCTGGGAAGCACCCAGGTTACCGGGATAGCCGTAAGGGCCTACATCGAGCTTAGGAACTACCTCGGCCTTCCCGAGGAGGAAGTTGAGATCTGCGACCACGTACAGCAGTTGGCCCTCCCCGGGGAGGACGTGCTCGAACTCCTCAAGGTCGACACCAGGGGGCTCTATCCTAAGACCAGCCACAACTGGGGCGTAGAGCCCGAGGATGTGGGGGACGCATGGCTCTACAGGGACGAGTGGGGGATGCTCCAGAGGATGGAGAAGGGGGGGCTCTACTACACCATAGTCGAGCATCCCCTTTCCTCGGCGTCCTCCCCGAGGGACGTCGAGAGCTACAGATGGCCCGAGCCGGACGGAAGGTGGAGGGTGGAGGGCCTGAGGGAGGAGGCCCTGAGGTTCCGCTCCCAGGGGAAGGCTGTCGTGCTCAAAGGGCTCTGTGCCGGACTCTTCGAGATGGGGCAGAGGCTCAGGGGGCCGGAGCAGTTTATGGTCGACCTTATGCTGGACAGGAAGCTCGCCGAGGCCATCTTAGATAAAATCCTGGAGCTTAAGGTGAGGTTCTGGGAGATGGCGTTGGGGGAGCTGGGGGACCTCGTGGATGTGGTCATGGACGGGGACGACTACGGAACGCAGACATCCCAGCTCGTCTCCCCCCAGCTCTTCAGGGAGGTGTTCAAACCGAGGCTCAAGGAGTTGATAGATGCCATCCACAGGGCGGCCCCCGGAGTCCACCTCATGTTCCACTCCTGTGGGAGCGTGAGGGATATAATCCCGGACCTCGTGGAGATAGGGGTCCGGATCCTCAACCCCGTGCACATAAGGGCCTCGGGTATGGAACCTGAGGGGCTAAAGAGGGACTTCGGAGATTCCATAGTCTTCTGGGGTGGGGGGGCCGACACCCAGGAGGTCCTTCCGAGGGGAAGGCCAGAGGAGGTCAGGGAGCATGTTAGGCGCAACATAGAAGCCTTAGCCCCGGGAGGGGGGTTCGTGTTCACCGCCGTGCACAACGTGCAGGCCGACGTGCCTCCCGAGAACTTTATGGCGATGTGGGAGGCACTGCAGGAGTTCGGAACATATTAGGAAGGGGGGATGGACATGCCTGAGGACGACTACATCATCAGGGTAGTGGACGTGTGGAAGACCTACCACCTCGGAAAGACCACGGTGGACGCTCTGAGGGGGGTGAACTTAGAGGTCAGGAGGGGGGAGTACGTATCCATCATGGGCCCCTCCGGGTCGGGCAAGACCACCCTCTTCAACATGATAGGCGCCTTGGACAGGCCCACCAGAGGTGAGGTGTACATAAACGGCATGAGGCTCGCCGACCTGAACCAGAGACAGATAGCGTACCTCAGGTGCCACAGCATAGGCTACATATTCCAGACATTCAACCTCCTCCCCGTGCTCACGGCCTTGGACAATGTGGCCCTTCCGATGATATTTGCGGGCCTGAGCAGGGAGGAGTACGAGGAAAAGGCCAGGCATAAGCTGGAACTTGTGGGACTGGGGGACCGCATCCATCACAAGCCCTTCGAGCTTTCCGGAGGGCAGCAGCAGAGGGTGGCCATAGCCAGGGCCATAGCCAACGATCCCGACATAATCCTCGCCGACGAGCCCACGGGGAACCTGGACCTCAAGACGGGCCAGGAGATAATAGAACTTCTCAAGAAGCTCAACGAGGAGCAAGGCGTGACGGTCGTGACCAACACCCACGACCACAA